>CAZUAW010000294.1:0-1852 GCA_964618535.1 uncultured Thiotrichales bacterium | reverse complement strand
CTTGCAGTCCTAATCCATCACGCATTGGCCACTTTGTTTTAACTCCCTTTGTACGTGCTCAGCAAAACCCGCACCTGCTTCTGCATAAAAGTTAAAAGTCGCGTGAACCCCTGCCTCTTCAAGCGTAGCGCGGTCATCATCATGCTCCGTGACAGCGGCAATAATACCGCAATAACCTGCTTCTTTGAGCAGTTCAACGCTAAGGTACATGTCTGCAACCGTTGGCATTGCCAGCATAATTAGGCGAAGTTTTGCGATGTCTACATCACGCCAAAAATCTCTGTCTTCAGCATCACCAAGGATAACCTTGTGCCCCGCCTCTTGGTGCCAGGTGACGTTATCTGAGTCGGCATCAATGCCGCAAACCCGATCACCCATTGCTTCTTGCATGGATAGATATGCGCCGCTGCCGACGCGTCCCATGCCCACCACAAGTACTTCTGCGCCATCGAGATCCGGAGAGATATCACCAGCCAAGCGTTGGCTTGATTCAAAGGGATGCAAGAGGTGTTCAACCTTGGCATATAGGCTATGGGCGCGGGCATTGAGAATCGAGCTAATCACAAAGCTAAAAGTGAGCGCCAGCGCGATAATTACCAGCCATTGCTGATCCATCCATCCGGCACCAACGCCAACTGCGGCGACAATCAAACCAAACTCACTGTAATTGGCAAGTCCCAAGGTGCTCAAATGAGCGGTGCGCACTCGCAGCCTCAGCTGTGTTAATAAAAAGAAGAAAAATGCTGTCTTTATCGGTAATAACAGCAGTACTAAGCCGAGGGCAATCATGATGTCTGAAAGGCTGGGGAGCGCGCTGATGCCGATGGAAAGAAAAAACCCGACCAGAAATAAATCCTTAAAACTCAATAGTGCGCGAGATAATTCACTGGATTTTTGTTGGCCACTGAGGAGTACACCAAAAATCAATGCCCCCAAATCCGCTTTCATCCCAACCAGTTCGAATAATTCACCGCCACCAATGGCAATAAAAATACCAAACAACACGAGCACTTCACCGTGTCCACTACGTTGCATAAAATGGTTCAGCAGCGGACGGATCAATGGCAAACCTAACAGTGCTAATGCCCAAATGGTGGGGGATTTGTCGGTTGCCAGCGTGAGAAACACCACCGCAATGAGATCTTGAATAATCAGGATGCCGATGGTGACCTGACCATGACGGGTTTTCATTTCACCGCGATCTTCGAGAATTTTCACGGCAAACACGGTGCTGCTGAAACTTAAGGCGAAAGCAATCACAGCGGCCGCCTGCCAATCCAGTGCCCCGAGCCAAACGAACCCTATCAAACCAGGTAACATGAGCAAGCCCGCCAACACGATCACCATGAGTGCCATGTGCGCACTAGCAGTCGCCCAAACCTCCGGAGCCAATAAGCTACGCAAGCGTAATTTCAGACCAATGGTGAAGAGGAGTAAGGTAACACCGAGATCAGCAAACTTTTCTAATGCGGGGCCGCCTTCAACCTCCAAGGCATGCAATGCAAAACCAGCCAGCAAAAAGCCAATCAGCGGTGGTAGCTTGATTTGTTGTGCAATAAAGCCAAACAGTAAAGCCATTAAGAGCCACAGCGGATCCATAAAGATATCCCTTTCATTTAGAATCTAAAGTTCTGGAGCTTAGCAGTTACACTTGGTGGATAACTACTTCAATTGAAAAATTATCGTGCGAGTACAGACCTAACCCTGTCCAATCAGGGGTTTTAGCATTGAGTCGCTCAACTGTAGTTTTGTGGGCATGTAACTTTTTAACCAAGACGAAAAAGCATTATGTCTACTGCTAGTACTCCAATAGGCACGATAGGTTTTAGACCTACTGAGCAGGAGCGTTGGT
>CAZUAW010000293.1:0-3203 GCA_964618535.1 uncultured Thiotrichales bacterium | reverse complement strand
TAAATATTAAACGGGATAGCATTTTTCTCATGATCATGCGAATGCAAAAAGTAACAATTACTCTAGCGGTTTAATGAAATACGTTCAGTGATTTTTTGCAATTGTTGTTTGATTTTTTCGGGTGTCGATTTTAAAGGTTTCAACTTTTTAGGTAGCTCAAGATTTAATTTCTCGGAAACAGATCGCATAAAGTGAAAGTAGGCGCGCTGATTGTCGAGATTATCCACCAGGATGATTGAGTTCCGAATGTTCTCCCAGTATTGCTCGAATCGCTGATTGATCTTTTGAACCGGCTCATCTGATTCCCACAAGAAGCATTCGATAGATTTGTGAATAGTTTGTAGATCATCTTTAGTGCTGACGATAATTGAGTGATTCAAAAGCGGAGTAAATTCTTCCCAGCTACCCAGAAAAACCATTGGGAATTGTGTGTGAATCATCTGCCCGCTGAGCTTCCCAAGTGTTTTGAGTGAGCCTTTTTCTCTGATCAGTTGATCTAAATCTATTGTGTTGCTCGAAAGCGCGTAACCTGGAAAGTTATTTTTGGTGGCGTCCATAAAGCGCCGATTATTCTCAGCAACGGTGGATGCAAAAATGATATTAGGCGGCGAATTTAAAGCCGGTTTTATGTTCCGCGCACGGCACATGTTATCTGACATTGTTTTCTCTCCCTGAGATTATTCTGTTTTTTTATGCTTCTGTTTTGACCGGCACTTGTTCTAGTTGGCCGGTTCTACATGAGCTTTTGCTAATAATGGCGACTTACAGAGAAAAGCTTGAGGAATTACTGCGCATTTTGAAGTCGGACAGTAAATGTTCCCGATCAACGCAGCTTAGAGAGGGTTTGAGTGTTGTTTTAGTCCGAGTTACGGCGCGGTGAACTCAATAGTGTCGTTGCTCAGGGACTCTAAAAATCTGGTAAATTCGGTCGGTGTGTCGCCCCATAGGTATTGACGAAAGTGGGTGGCGGCGATACTTCTAGTGCCTGTCGCCAATAGATTTCTGTCATTGGGCAACTGATTTAGAGGCGTGAGCACGATGGATTCGGTGTTGCTGCTGGCGCTAAAGGCGTCATTACTCAGCCGGGGCGGGTTCCATGTTTGTAGCTGATCGTCATCAATAAACAGAGGGGAGCTCTGAATTGTTGGGGGAGTGTTTGGCTGTCCAGCGATGTGCCAGAGCGAAGAGTCGTCCGCGCATGAATTGCCCGTCAGAGAATCATTGCAGCCTTCGAGCGCGGTGATGTTCCCAGCTGGATCAAGTAGTGTGCGAGTCAGTGAGGTTGGCAGTTGGAGCATGGGATCAGTTGAGCTGCGGGCGCGAATAAAGCTGCCTTGAATCAGGCTTCGACCATCCCAGCTAATGTGCTGGTAGCCAATATCAGTTGAGCGACGCAAATCAGCCTGCATGAATAGGTTCTTCTCGGTAGGTGGTGAGCTTGCTACTTGTTTGTCTTTTGCAATCGTAAGCAAGAGTATTTCTTGTGTCGTGGTCGATATGCTGGCAACTCTTTCTGTTAACTGATTGCCAAGAAGGTGTTGCAGGCTGGATGTCTCGCTATTGCTCTGGAAGCTGATGCGGTGATCATTGCTGCGATTGGACCAGTCAATGTTGATTGAAATCGGTACGCCCTCATTATCAACACGTGAAGCAGTTAAATGATTCTGTAATGTGCCTGAGCTGCTACGGGTGAAGGTGATGTTGTCTAGCGGAATCTGAACGCCGATTTTGTCACTGGCAGGAGCGGGCGCTGGATTGCCTAAATGGGTGGCGATTTTCTGTAACAGCACTCGTTCAGACTCCGCTGTAGCCGCGTCATAAAGCACATTCAGATCATTAGCAGCTAACTCGCAGGAGGCATCGGCGAGTACCGTTGCACAAAACGCTAATATCGAATCGTAGGCCGACTCCAAATACAACAGCTCCAACTGTATGTTGAGATGGCGTAGGGCTCTAGCTTGCAGCAGATTGCGCAAAATAAAAGTAGAGGGCTGCTGCGCCTCACTACTATTGTTATTGAGCCAGGCCTCTGGAATGGGTGGTGATAGCGTTTTTGGCAGACGTTTATCTTCATTTGAATCTAACGAGCTGGTTCCGTCATTACTGGCAGGGGCGCTGGAGTCTCCGGCCAATTCTGCATCACCATCGCCGGTACCAACAATACCTCCTTCGTTACAAGATGCCAGCAGCAAAGCTAACAGTGCTATGAATAAAATTTTCAGGCTACGCATCACTTTCGTCATCCTCAACCGGATACGGCTGTTCAAAATAGTAGATCCCGACACCCGCACGATAACGGCCAGTGCCTGTTAGCTCTGGATTGGCATCACGGTCATGCTCCACCAAATATTGATCTAGATTGACCAGTAGTTGCTGCGCCTTATTCTTGCTTAAGGTTTTGAAGCGACCCAGTGCCTCTGCGGGGAGATTGTCGTACACAACGCTCAGTTGTAAGCGGGAATCGGATTTATCGGCATTCAGATTATGGTCAATGGTGTCAGTAAGGTCGGCAACGCTATCACCGAGAAGATAGAGCATGTCAGTGTCGCTATGCTGTGGCACGTAACCGTGTTTGATCAATTCAACATCCCCATTGTCAAGCATCTGAGCAACGCCGACGCGCACCAGCTCATCCAGCACCGCACGCACTGGCATGTCACCACTATGTGCTTTTACCAGGGCGGAAAAACTATCTTCACTCCCTTCCAGTTGCAAAATTTTGGGTTTGCCTGATGCATCGGTAAAATTGTCTGAATGCAGCCACCCTCCAGTGACTCGCGCAGCGCGATTATGCCTCGCCTGATAGTTATCTGAGAGCGCCGGTTCGTCCAATAAGCGTTTCACCTCTTTACGATTAATGCCCGTTAGTACCGAGATTCGTGACACTGTTTGCTTGCGTCCTTGTATCTCGAAATCATCTCTTGCGACGTCGATATAGGCGCGTTTTACCCAGTCTGTGAAATTTGCATACGCAATACCATGGCGCAGTAGCACCCGTACCAGCGGGCGCAGTAACTTCTGGCAACTTATTGCGAGCGCTTTAATGGTGGGATCAGTCAAGGTGTTATCAGTGAATTCATCGTTGCCCCCAGAATACCAATAATTGGGAAAAATATCCCTTTTTTAAAAGAATTTACACAAAGTCGACAAGCAGCCTGTGACTGATTTGGTTTTTCTTTATACGTGTATAAAAACGTGAAATA
>CAZUAW010000292.1:2068-3239 GCA_964618535.1 uncultured Thiotrichales bacterium | reverse complement strand
CGCCATTTTAATGTGGTCGGTGTACTAGTCAGTAGATAATGGGGGTAATTCCTATTGATATCAATAAACGCTACTGCGTCAACCAGAATTGGACTTGTTGCTGCTGAAGAAACTCGGTGGCATTTTTTCCGTGCAGAGAGGCGAAAGTTGCCAGCATGCCAGCTTCAATGGTCGTCGCTGCTGCAACCGTGATAGAGCGAGGTGCATTTTCTACTGGCCAGCCCGTTTTAGGGTTGAGAATGTGGCTGTAACGCTTCCCGTTTCGCAGTAAAAACCGGCGAGAATCCCCGCTGGTTGCCAGCGCACCTTGGCCTATTTCAATTCTGCCACTAGCAAGATTTTGCATATCCGGGTTTTCGATGCCGATTTGCCAGGGGCTGCCAGAAGCTTGTTTGCCACTGGCGCGTAGATCCCCGCCGAAATTGAGCAAAAAAGGTAAATCGGTTTGCTGCTTGAGAATTTCAAAGCACTGATCTACAGCATACTCTTTACCGATTCCGCCGAGGTCGATTTCCATGTTTGGGAGCAATTGGATCTCTGGTGATTCCCAGCGCGCGCGTTGCCAACCGATGCTTTTCATTAAATGCTGAATGCTTGCCGCCGAAGGGATTTGATCGCTACCGTCAAAGCGCCATGCCTGACGCAAAATACCTGAAGTGACATCGAACATGCCGTCGCTAAGGTCGAAGCACTGATCTGCAAAATTTAGCAGCAGCGTGGTTTCCTCATCGACTGTGATCGGTTTGCCAGCAGCGTGATTGATCGCATGAATAATATTGTCATCACGATAGCGGCTGAATTTTTGCTCGATGCGTTTTGCTTCCGATTGCACAAGCTCGGTTAATCGTTGCACGGTAATTCTGTCGCCGCCATCCAGCAGTAATTGGCAAGGGCTCGCCATGGCGGTGAACTCACCTAGCCAATGACGAGCGGTTTGCGTAACAGAATATTCAGGCATATTTATGCGATTAAGCCTAGCCGTACTAACTTACCAGCGGAAACTATAGTGAGCCGCATATTTAGACTGCATCTCCTGCATCCAGGGGAAGGATTTTTTACACGGCAAGCACCAAGATGCCCAGAAATCGAGATACACCACCTTACCGTGATACTTGCTCAGATCGAGCATCGACGAATCTGCCATCGCGAAGGACGTCTGCATCAAAAGCAG
>CAZUAW010000292.1:0-1968 GCA_964618535.1 uncultured Thiotrichales bacterium | reverse complement strand
ATTTTGATCTGGTTTTTCTGCAAGCATTTCCCAGCCGCTTGTTTGGAATTATGGGCAATGAAACTTTACTGGCAGTGCCGCTGTTCGTTTTTATGGGGGTAATGCTGGAACGCTCGCGGCTGGCAGAAGAATTGCTGGAAACAATGGCACAGCTATTTAGCGACAATCGCGGTGGATTGGCTTATGCAGTCATCATCGTGGGTATGTTGCTCGCCGCCAGCACCGGCATCGTCGGTGCCACGGTGGTGACAATGGGGCTACTATCCCTGCCGACGATGCTCAAACGCGGCTATGATCCAAAACTGGCAACCGGCACCATCTGTGCCTCCGGCACGCTGGGTCAGATCATCCCACCCTCCATCGTTTTAGTATTGCTAGGCGATGTGCTTTCCTCCGCTTATCAGCAGGCGCAGCTGAGTATGGGTAACTACTCTCCTGATACCGTTTCGGTTGGAGACCTGTTTCTCGGCGCGGTGATTCCAGGAATGATTCTGGTCGCTCTGTATCTCGCCTACCTCGCGTTAATGACGGTGATCAAACCTGAAATGATGCCGCCACCGCCCGCTCGTGAGTCACACGAAAAAGTCACCCTGCTACAAATGCTGCGTGTGTTGCTACCGCCATTGCTACTGATCTTCGCCGTGCTCGGTTCAATTATTGGTGGTATTGCGACTCCCACAGAAGCCGCATCAGTTGGCGCTATGGGGGCGATGTTACTCGCAGCATTCAACCGACAATTAAATTTCAAACTGCTTCAGGATGTCGTTCGCACCACCGCACGCGTCACCAGCATGGTGTTTATGATCTTAATTGGCGCAACGCTATTTTCACTGGTTTTTCGAGGGTTTGGTGGTGATGAGGCGGTACATGATTTACTCAATAGCCTCCCGGTCGGCGTCTTCGGTGCCGTACTGATCGTCATGCTGATTATGTTCGTACTGGGATTTGTGCTGGATTTTATCGAGATCACTTTTGTTGTCGTCCCAATCGTCGGACCAATCTTGCTAACCATGGGACTCGATCCCGTATGGCTGGGCATTATGATCGCGATAAATTTACAGACCTCATTCCTCACCCCGCCGTTTGGTTTTGCATTATTTTATCTGCGAGGAGTCGCACCAGATTCAGTTAAAACCACTGATATTTATAAAGGGGTGATGCCATTTATTGCGATTCAATTGCTGGTGTTAGCAATGTTAGCGGCCTGGCCCAAATTAGTGACCTGGTTGCCAGAATTAGTCTACGGATCTTAACTATTTTTACGGCTGAGCAAGTGAGCATCACACTAAGAATAAACCAGCATTCCTCCTAGCCCATCACTGGGCTCCCAATTTCTGTTAACTGAGACCTTAGATCAACCAGGCTAAAGTTCGAATGGGTTGAACACCTCGACTCCCGTAGGTTTGAAATGGTCGGTGTTTCTGGTAGCAACTGCCAACCCATGCTCTAAGGCGGTCGCGGCGATCATAAGATCCGCATTTGAATTCCCTAATACCTGAGTCAACTTTCCCCAGCGACGGGCGATCTCACTGGTTATAGGTAAAATACGATCGGAATAGCCAAGCAGCATTTTGTCTAGCCACTGCTGCAGGTCAGCGGCGAACTGCGGATTTAATCGCCTCTGTTTTCCGATTCCTCGTTCAATTTCTCCTAAAGTCATGACACTCAAGAATACTTCGCTAGAGCTGAGAGTGTGTAACCAGGCAACTACTTTAGGGTTTCGTTTTTGATTTCGAGTAGCTGACAAAACATCCGTATCCAGGAGGTAAGCCATTTAATCTGTTTCCCCGAAGTCAATATCCCGCGCTGCGAAAGGAATTTTTTCAAATACGTTATCTTCCTGTGGAATGTCGAGTAAGTGGTCTATAAATGTTGGAGTGTTTGCTTGTTCAAGCTGTTGTAATCGTTTGAACAAATCCATTGAAACAACGACTGCTGTAGGTACCCCACGGCGAGTGACTACCTGAG
>CAZUAW010000291.1:0-3247 GCA_964618535.1 uncultured Thiotrichales bacterium | reverse complement strand
ATCCCAGTGATTAAAATCAAAGCCAATAACAAAATCCGCGGCAGCCTCATTCGCCCAGGTCAGAAGCTACAAATCCCTGAATCCTAAGCGGTTCAATAGACACCAACACTAATTTAGATGCGCGCATCACACTCTGCTAGTCACTGTTAACCTAGAAAAATCAGTTGGATCACGAAAGACTACGCAATCCATTGACCTACCTAGCAAATCAGAAAAACCTCTCATCACCAATCAGGTAACTACGAGTTTTTCTGATTCCCCATGCACGCCAATGGCTTACGCATCTTTTTCGCACCAACCAATTTCTCTAAGTTTAACGGTTTACACCAATCAGCGTAAAAGTTCACGGATTGCAGTATTCCCCCAATAGATAATACCTATTCATACCCGCTTCACAGCAAAAATAAGAATATGGATATTGCGCAATTTGAATCACAAATCTCTCGACTAACTCCTGTCGGCACACTCAGCAAAAAGAACCTTGTCGCTTTGCAGGACTCAATGAAGATCATGCAGTTTGCTAAAGGTGAAAAAATCTTCATTGAGGGTCATGAGGACAAATCGCACTATTATTTATTAGAGGGCAGTATTTCAATCCGCTCGCGCATGTCAGTACCCAAACTGATTGAAGCGGAATCTCCCGAAGCACAGCGGCCGCTTGACCACTTTCAACCCAGGAAAAACACCGCAACCACCAAGAGCGACTGCATTCTTCTGCAAATTGACAGCCAATCTTTTGAAATGGTACTCAGCTGGGAGCAATCTGGAGACTACGACGTTACCGAAATTAATGCCAAAACCGACATTCCATCAGGTGATTGGATGGGGCGTATGCTCAAAAACCCTATTTTTCAAAACCTCCCAGCAAAACAGCTACAGCTACTTTTTAGACGCTTGAAGGCAGAAAGATACCATCAAGGTGATCAGGTTGTAGCTCAGGGAGATGCTGGTGATGACTTCTTTATTGTTGCCTCAGGACGCGCTTCAGTGATGCGAAATACACCTAGAACCCCTCAGGGAACACCCGTTGCACAGCTTACTTCTGGAGATACATTTGGTGAAGACTCCATACTATCCGGTGAGCCACGCAATGCATCTGTACAAATTCTTGAAGATGCTAAAATAATGCGACTCTCACAAGAAGATTTCAGCGAAATAATCCAGCATCCCAATTCCGATAGCGTGGACTTCATGGAAGCCGCAGATCTCGTTAGTCGCAATAAGGCAAAGTGGATTGATGTACGCCAACCCGGAGAATTTAGCGAACATCATCTTGATAATAGTATTAACTTGCCACTTCTGTTTTTGCGTCTGAAAGTGACTCAACTTGATCCGGCCTATCACTACATTATCTACTGCAATGATGGCAAAAAAAGCGATGCTGGCGCTTATCTGATGAAAAAACACGGCTTCTACGCACGCGCCCTCAAAGGCGGGCTAGATGCCACCGATTAAGTGGCAGGAAGAAAGTCGATTGTGCAGGCACAAAACCCGTGAAAGTGGCTAAGTTTCGTAATTGTGACATCCATCGCCCTAACATTTCATTCAGTGGAAGATGTTTAATGCCACAACATGTACCATACAACCTTGTATAGTTGACTCAATTCTCTGATGTCGTTGGGTTTGTTTATTAACCCAACCTCCTCCCGCTATGGATCTTGCAGGCAAACTCGAAATCGCTGGTAAAACTGACCCCGGAAAAATCCGTGAGCAGAATGAAGATAAAATTGGCGAAGAAATTGAACTGGGTACTATTGTTCTAGCTGACGGTATGGGAGGCTATCACGGTGGTGAAGTGGCTAGCGCCATTGCCGTCAATACGATCTTAAATCACTTGCATGAATACCTGCCGCCCCTGCGTACAGGAGCAAAAGACAAAGGATCTGGTCTAGGCAAAGAAAGCTCTGTAGCAAAACAGGCGATTGCTGAAGCCAACCTGGAAATTCTCAGTGCTGCAGAATCACAACCACAATTTCGCGGCATGGGGACAACGGTTGTACTAGGCTTATTCTATGACAACAGACTTGCTGTCGCGCATGTTGGTGATTCCAGAATGTATCGGTACCGGCGCGGGTTGCTGGAAACAGTCACCAAAGATCACACGCTTTTGCAGGAGCTTATAGACCGAGGAATGTTCACTGAAGAAGATGCCCGCGAAAGTTTAAATAAGAATCTTGTGACCCGCGCACTGGGCATTGATCAAAAAGTCATGATAGATATACAGGAAATGATGGTGGAACCGGATGATATCTACCTACTTTGCTCGGATGGGCTCAATGATATGATAGAAGATTCTCAAATTCTTGATGCCATTCAGGTTGATGGGCCGAATCTTCAAGATATTGCTGATAGCCTGATAGACAAAGCCAATGCAGAGGGTGGGCGCGACAATGTATCTGTTGTTTTAGCGCGACCACTAGAAGCATTTCCGGCACCACCAAAACGCTGGTTTGAGAAGGTCTCAGACTATTTTGTTAATTAAAACTACGAGTAAGAAATGGCTAAGTTAATTTTGTCTACGGACGGTGAGATTGTTGATGAATATCCAATGGAACACGACATCCTGACCATTGGCCGGCATGAAGACAACGATATTACCATTGATTGCATGTCAATCAGCGGCTTTCATTCACGTGTCGTCGCGATTGGGAGCGATTATTTTATTGAAGATTTAAAGAGCACGAATGGCAGTTATGTCAATTCTGATCAAGTTAAAATGTCACAAATCAGAGATTCCGATATTGTTACGCTCGGCTCACACAACCTAAAATTTGAAGACGAACATATTGATGAACATGATGATGCGTTCGACTTTAATGGCCGCGCACATTTAATTGTTCGAGGTAAAGAAGCGGATCCCATCGAGCTGAATGGTGAAATGGTGACCTTTGGCAAAACTGGGGAGCATGTCGCAGCTGTAACCAAACGAGGCGATGCGTACTATTGCTTGCACGTCGATGGCGGTAACAAGCAAACAGAAACATTACTCAACGGTGCCGCAGTACCTACAGAAGGGACTGAGCTAAAATCACACGATGTGGTTGAAGTTGCTGGAATTGAGATGGAATTTATTAACTAGTACTTATCCCATCCGTCTTTATTAAAAAAGCTGGCTCTGCCAGCTTTTTTATGGGTATTTCAACCTAAAAACCGCAGTTGGGCGCAAAAAAGATTAGATGAGCTTTAGCGAATCTTATGCTCTGTACGCGTAAGCCACAGCTCTCTTGCATCCTGCAACCGCTGCATT
>CAZUAW010000290.1:0-3252 GCA_964618535.1 uncultured Thiotrichales bacterium | reverse complement strand
TGTGAAAACAATATATTAAGTGAGATTCTCGTGAATTCATGCAATATCCGGGCTAAAAACAACTGAAATCCAAGGAGAAAACCAGGGCTACTGAAACTCATACAAGCCGCTAAAAGCTATGCATTCCGCCATTTAAGTAGAAAATTACTACCTATTTGGTGATCTATGCACGCTTTACTGCGCACACTTCGTAAAAATGAGGTAGACTACCGCCGCTGGTAAGGATTTACAGTGGTTTATTTATGTATATGCAATTTTTTGAACACCTCTGCTCTTCATCTTGTCTTTCGTAAGTATCTCCCTCATCTTTCAGCATTTATCGACTGGCGCTATGCGCTGATTACACGTTTTAATTTATTTGGAAATATCTAGGAATATCTATGAGTACTACTGGCAAAGTAAAATGGTTTGACGAGAAGAAAGGTTTTGGTTTCATCGAGCGTGAAGACGGCAACGATGTATTCGTTCATTTCAGAGCAATCTCTGGTGACGGCTTCAAAACTCTGGCTGAAGGTCAAGAAGTGGAATTTGATGTGGAAGACGGACAGAAAGGCCCACAGGCTGCTAACGTCATACCTCTTTAATTTCATAGCAGTTGCTTGATGATTTAAGCAGCTACTAATTTAAGAGCGAATAAAACGCCTGGCTTATGTCGGGCGTTTTTATGGGTGTAATGAAACAATAGGTGTATGGTACTAGACAACAAAAACATCGACACGACCATGAGCATCCGCAGCCCCTTTAATTTTCTCGCCCGAAAAATTCTATATTGGTGGGTAAAAACGGAAATCTTCCCGGACGATATCTCGCGGCTCCATATTAAACCAGATCAACCCGTAATCTACGTACTGGAAACCCGCTCCTGGTCCAATTTGTTGGTACTGGAAACAGAATGCGAACGCTTGTCCACGCCGCAGCCATTAAACCGTATCACCTCAACCCAATTGCATGCCTGGCACTCTGTTTACACCATCGCACCGCGCCAGCCGTTTAAAGCCTGGATGCAAAAACAACCGAAACGCTCACGGATGTTACGCGGTATTGTCGAAATACTGCGTGACTATCCAGAGCAAGAAATTCAATTCATTCCGGTATCCGTGTTTTGGGGCAGACCTGTGGCGACACAAAAACACTGGATAAAAGTTTTATTTGCTGATTCCTGGCGGGTTGCCAGTGGCTTTCGAAAATTCTTCACAATATTGCTGCACGGACGCAAAGTGGTGGTGAAGTATTCGGACATCATCAGTTACCGCAGCGGTGAATATAGCCAACAATCTGATGACGATATTATTGATCGTCTGCAAGCAGTGCTATCAACACGCTTAACCGACATTCGAACTGCCACGCTCGGCCCGGATATCTCACATAGAAGAACGCTGGTGCGAGATTTATTAATGAAACCGGATGTACAAAAAGCCATCCAAAAAAGAAGCGTTGAAGATCAACTCACTGAATATAAAGCGACAGTTCAGGCAAGACGATATTTAAATGAAATTGTCGCTAACTGCACCAACGTTACCATTCAAGTAATGCAGCGAGGGCTCACTGCATTCTGGAATCGCTTTTACTCCGGCATTGAAGTCAGCAACAGTGAAGCTCTTAAAAAAATTGCCCAGAGTCACGCGCTGATTTATGTCCCCTGCCATCGTAGCCATATCGATTATTTACTGCTGTCCTATGTCATCTACGATCAAGGCCTGGCAATCCCCTATATTGCCGCCGGGAAAAACCTCAACATGCCGGTGATTGGTCCAATTCTTCGTGGTGGCGGCGCATTTTTTATTCGCCGTAGTTTTAAAGGGAATGAGCTATATTCGATAGTGATGTTTGAATACATCGCCGATTTGGTCGCAAAAGGTGTTCCGATAGAATACTTTGTTGAGGGTGGTCGCAGCCGTACCGGACGACTATTAAAACCAAAACCCGGCATGCTGGCAATGACGATACGAGGTTACCTTAAACATCAAAAAAAACCAGTGGCATTTATTCCGGTTTATATCGGCTATGAAAAACTCCTGGAAAGCAAAGCCTATCAAGCAGAGCTATCCGGAGAAGATAAAAAGAGTGAAACCTTTTTAAATTCACTCCGTTCAATACTCAAAATTCGTGGAAATTTTGGCAAGGTCTATACTAATTTTGGGCAGCCTGTATTTTTAAAAACGGTATTGGATAACCAATACCCAGCCTGGAATACAGAGCAATATGATGATACCAAGCGGCCTCTCTGGATACGCGGCGTGGTAGAAGAAACGGCTGAGACTGTGATGCGCAGAATCAATCAGTCCGCAACCGTCAATTCAGTCAACCTGATTGCTACCGTACTGCTGGCAACTCCCAAACAAAGCATGGATGAAAAAGACCTCGCGCATGTTCTGGAGATGTATCAAACTCTAATTACTTCACAGAATTATTCAAATAATCTGTTCGTCACCGAAAGAAATGGTGAGCAACAAATTCACCATGCCGAGTCTTTAAAAATGATTAAAAGACGCCGCCACGAACTCGGCGATATGATCTATCTTGATCAAAAGCATTCGATCTCATTGACTTACTACAGAAATAATATTCTGCATTTAATGGCTCTACCATCAATCATTGCCTGCTGCTTTTTTAATAAACGTAGTATGTCCTCAGAAGACATCATTAAGCTTGTCTCACTCGCCTATCCTTTTATTCAAAAAGAGCTGTTTTTAGTTTGGACAAAAGAAGCATTAGAGACGGCGATATTAAACACGCTTAAAACCATGAGCCAGCTTGGCCTACTCATCGAAAACAACAGTGATAACGCCTACAGTCGTCGTGGTTCAGGCACTGCCCAGTTCACCCGACTGAACCTACTTGCCAAAGTAATCTCACCAATTTTAGAAGTGTATTACTTAACGCTGGCGCTATTATCTAAAAATCATCAGCAAACCATTGCCAAAGAAGAACTGCAGAAAAAATGCCAGTTAATGGCAGAACGTATTGCCATGATTCATGAACTTAACTCACCTGACTATTCTGACAAACATTTAATTGCTAATTTTATTGAAACACTCATCACCATTGACTATGTCAAAGTATATGACACTGAAAACCTGGGTTACAGCGAAGTATTTCAAAAGGCGGATAAGAGAATTCGCTTACTGCTAAGTAAAGAAATGCGTTCAAACATTATGCAAATGTTAAAATAATGTGGTTTCGATGAAATCTTCAAATAGCCCGGATATTGCATGAATTCATGAGAATCTCGCTTAATATATTGTTTTCACA
>CAZUAW010000289.1:0-3253 GCA_964618535.1 uncultured Thiotrichales bacterium | reverse complement strand
TGAAATCAATATCCTGCGCGATCATCACATGAATTCATGAAATATCCGGGTTAGGTGATCAAAAGAAAGGTGATTTTTCATTTCTCCGTGTTTATAAGTTTAAAATGGTGAAGCAGCTTACTCTGCTGGGGTATAGCTATGAGGATGGGGCGATTGTGCTTGAGTTATTGGTGCTGGGTTCCCATGAAAACTTTTATCGTGACATCAAACAAAACTAGCCCGAATATTTCATGAATTACACGAGTTCTCGTTTATCTATTGATTCCACAGGGAATTCTTTTGACGTGCAGGGATGCACTAATGCTGCGATTGCAGGATGCAAAGAAGCAGTACACTTGCCCGTAATCACCGATATGAGGCGCGTCAAAACAATTCCCTGTTAAAACAATATCTTAAGCGACATTCTCATGAATTCATGCAATATCCGGGCTAGTCTTTTCTAAGATGAATCTGGAAAAACCTTTACACCAGAAACATCCCCAAACTGAACGCTTTCAGCGTGCGTTGGTACTGTGTGGCGCGTGCGGAGAAATTTCTGAACCACTACCAACGGGAATGGAAGTGGTGGAAATTCTGGCGCAGGTTCTGGAAGATGAAGCTGCGCTGATCGCAACTTTGCTGGCTGATCGGCGATGTCAGGAGTCGATTTCGGTTGAGGTGGTGGAAGCTGAGTTTGGTTCGACTGTGGCAGGGTTGCTTGCCAATGTGCGGTTGCTGAATAATTTTAGACCTTGCCATGAAACGACTTTGTCCCGACCTTTACAGGCGGAGCGGTTGCGGCGGTTGGTTTTGGCGTTGGTGGATGATGTACGGGCGGTGCTGATTAAGCTTGCTTATCGGTTGGCGCGGTTGCGTTTGCTTTCAGGTGAATCTGCTGAGTTGCAACATTGCATTGCGCAAGAAACTTTGGATGTTTTCGCGCCGTTGGCAAATCGTCTGGGGCTAGCGCAGATTAAATGGGAGCTGGAAGATCTCTCTTTTCGCTATCTTGAGCCGGAGACGTATAAGCAAATAGCTAAGGCTCTGGAAGAACGTCGGGTGGATAGGGAACGCTATGTGGATACCTTCAAACAGGCATTAAGTGAGTTTCTCACTGAGGTGAAAATTGAAGCGAGCGTAAGTGGCAGACCGAAACATATCTACAGCATTTCTCGCAAAATGCAGCAAAAGGATCTGGGGCTGGATGAGCTGTTTGATATCCATGCGGTGAGGATTCTAGTTGATAGCGTTGCTGATTGTTATGCGTCGCTGGGGATTATTCACACGCAGTGGAAAACCATTCCCAAGGAATTTGATGACTATATTGCTAATCCGAAACCCAACGGATATCAATCCTTACACACGGTGATTATTGGCCCAGATTCCAAGCCTGTAGAAATTCAAATTCGCACCCGTGAAATGCATGAGTTTGCAGAGCACGGCGTAGCTGCACATTGGCGTTATAAAGAAGGTGGCGGTGGCGATGAAACGCTCAATGAGGTGATTGCATCGCTGCGTCGGTTGGTTGATGACACCTCCGGTGATGCGGCATTGCTGGCAGATTTTAAGTCTGAGGCATTTCCCGACAGGGTCTATGTGCTCACTCCGGCTGGTGATGTGATCGACCTGCCCAAAGGCGCAACGCCGTTAGATTTTGCCTATCACATTCATACGCAGGTCGGGCATCGCTGCCGGGGAGCAAAAGTTAACGGCAGAATTGTTACCTTAACCACACCGCTCGAAAATGCGCAGCAGGTTGAGATTTTAACTGCCGGTGAATCGCGCCCAAGTCGCGATTGGATGAACCCTGGCAGTGATTTTTTGGTTTCAGCAGGCTCCCGAGCCAAGGTGCGTCACTGGTTTCATACTCAGGACAGGGAAGAAAATCTCGAAGCTGGTCAGCGAATTTTAGAGCAATCAGCCAAACGTTTCGATAGCAAGCTAGCGCCTGTTGAAGATTTAATTCAACGCTTCAAACAAGACAGTGCAGAACATTTATATATCGCCATTGGGCGTGGAGATATTCGTCAAAGCCAGATTGATGCATTGTTTCAGGTTGAACCGGATGTTGATGAACTAATCGTCACTAAAACAGCAGATAAAAAACCTAAGCAAGCAAAAACATCAGCCGAAGTATTGGGCGTTAAAAACCTGCTCACTCGCATAGCAAAATGTTGCCAGCCGATTCCTGGAGATGCTGTAATTGGCTACATTACGCTGGGGCAGGGCGTCACTATACACCGCAAAGATTGCAGCAACATACAGTCACTTTCTGAAGAAAAGTTACTTCGTCTGATAGAGATTGACTGGGGAGAAACCGAGTCCCAGTATCCAGTTTGGCTAGAAGTCACCGCCTATGACCGCACCGGCTTGCTCAAGGATATCACCCAGATTGTGGCCGATTCAAAATCCAACGTAACCCGACTCGATACCTCGACCAATGTCGAGTCCGGTCAGGTGCTTCTAAAGCTAAGAACGCAAATCAGTGATCAAGAACATTTGGCATCGCTAATCCAGAGTATTGGACAAATTCGCAATGTATTCAGTGTGAAGCGGTTTGATCTTTAGAGCATGCAATATTCGGGTTTAGGGCGGTGTGGAATTCAATACCCCTTTTGTTATGATTAAATTGATCATTTTAATTAACTCTAAAGAGCTAACTATGGAAACGCTTAACGCTACAGAAGCAAAACGAGTATTTGGTGATGTTTTGATCAAAGCCCAGCGTTCCCCCATCAGCATCAATAAAAATGGAAAGCCTGTTGCAGTCATAATGTCATCTGCTGAATACCAGCAGTTGCAGGAAATGAAAGAAAACCAGCTAAAGGCTGCTTTACAGCAAGGCGTTGAGGATCTAGCGGCAGGACGGGTCATTGATGGCAAACAGGTGATGACTGAACTGAGACAAAGTATTACCTGATGGCAGATTTTCAATTTACTGCCAATGCGAAGCTCGATTTACAAAATATTATTGATTACACCGTAAAGCAATGGGATGACGTACAAGCATTCGCGTACATCGATGAACTCGAAAAGCAAGCCCAGCTATTGGCCGAGAATCCCGGTTTGGGAGTCGCAAGAGACTCTATTTTTGGGGCTTATGAGCTTTCCTTACAAAAGTCATATTTTGTTTTACATTAAACATGCGCAGGGAATCACTATTATCAGGGTGCTACATGAAAGTATGGAAGCTGAAAACCACATTTAATCCTGAGTCCTTAGCAAGCATAATAATAAACACTGGGTAGTCTAAGCCGCACATAAGGTTATATTT
>CAZUAW010000288.1:0-3253 GCA_964618535.1 uncultured Thiotrichales bacterium | reverse complement strand
AAGACCACTTTATGAACAAGATGATCTCGGACTTGAATTAGATAATACAATCTATGCGCTTGATGCCTCAACAATTGATCTTTGTCTTTCTGTTTTTCCATGGGCGTTGTTTCGTTCTTCTAAGTCAGCAGTTAAGCTTCATACTCTAATTGATCTACGAGGAAATATTCCAACCTTTATTCACATATCAGATGGAAAGCTGCATGATGTCAATGTACTGGATATACTATCTATAGAGCTTGACGCGTTCTATATTATGGATCGAGGTTATCTGGATTTTACTCGGTTATTTGCAATGAGTCAGGCAGGTGCTTTTTTTGTAATTAGGGCAAAAAAGAATACGCTTTATAAGCGTCGATATTCAAATAAGGTCACCGAGGAAGAAAAATCCGCAGGAGTGAGATGTGATCAAATCATTATCCTAACGGGACGTGATACAAAACATGTTTACCCTCAACCATTGAGGCGAATAAAATATTACGATAGAAAGACAGGAAAAACCTTTAACTTTTTGACCAATAATTTAATTATTCCGGCTCATACAGTCGCTGACCTATACCGAAATCGATGGCAGGTAGAATTATTTTTCAAATGGATTAAACAACACCTGAGGATTAAATCCTTTTTTGGCACAACAGAAAACGCTGTAAAAACTCAGATCTGGATTGCTATTTCAGTTTATGTGCTCATCGCCATCATAAAACGGCGGCTAAACCTAAAAATGGAACTTTACACAATTCTACAGATTTTGAGTCTCACTCTATTTGAGAAAACGACCTTAAATCAATTACTTACAGAGTTCGGGTGCAATAGTGAGGGTAGCGAAGACTGTAAGCAGTTGAATTTGTTCGATTTAACGTTGGGACACTAGTGTATCCATATATGTCTTCGTTTGCGTTATTAATCACCCATAATCGTTTCATAATCCCTGCCACCATAAAAAATATTCAAAATAGTGACTGTTTGCTCTTCTTCATCAACCTGAAAAGCAACAACAGCGCTTTTATCCCGTGCCAGTATTCTCAGATTTTTGCGAAGATCATCCCGCTGATTGCCTCTCATAGGGAATACCGAAATATTTTCACATTTTGCACGCAACTTTTGAATGTAAGCCATTGCAACTTCAGGCAAACCACTTTTACTAGCGATATACTCATAAACGTCTGTCAGGTCAGCCAATGCATCTGGCATAAGAAAAACATCAAAGTTTTTCATCACTCATATCCAGATATTTTTGATGCAAGTCATCAATGCTTGAGAATGCTTTTTTCAAAGGTATTGGATCACCACTATTTGCAGAATGCTCCAACCTAGCCTTAATTAATTCCAGTCTTGCTTGCTGTTCATCTTCCCTTTGTGTCCATGTTCGCACAGCCTCACGAATTAGCTCACTCATGGAAGCATATTCACCCAATTTGATTCGTTCTTTAAGTGAGTCCAGCATATTGGGAGGTAAAGTAATGGTGATTCTCTGGGCTTTATCTGCGTACTCCATTTTAACGACCTCATAGTCAATCAACACACAAGTATGAGTAAATCATACTTCCCTGAGAAGAGAAAGTTTAACCGCCGCTTTCTTCGTGATTTTTCCGCCCAAAATGTAGGAATGTTAGACCCGACTGGCGCTAACAGTTTGCGATCTCGGTGTTCCGCGAGTTGTTTTTATTGAGCTACAAGTGTACGTTTTCAAGTGTACATTTGGAGAAGGGTTTATGCAGGTTAGTGTCAGAGAAGCAAGAGAGCGGCTAAGTCAGCTATTATCAGCTGTTGAGCATGGGGAAAAAGTCGAAATCACACGGCGTGGCAAGGTCGTCGCACAGCTTGCACCGTCAGAGCAAGCACTAAATATCGAACTATCGCTGGAAGCACGGGCATCTGCACGAACCAAGTTACGCGAAGCATTACCAATATTCCAGATACGGCGTTACATGAAGCTATTCTCGATATTACCCGAGGCGTTATTGACGCTGATCTCGGCGGCCATTTAATCAAACAACAGATTGCCAGACCTAGGCAGGGGAAATCTGGGGGATACAGGACTATCAATTGTCTTTAAATAAGGTGAGAAAGCATTTTTTGTTTTCGGTTTTTCGAAAAGTGAGCAGGGAAACATTAGTAAGGCAGAGACAATCGCATTCAAAAAACCTGCAAATGAGTTGTTGGCTTTATCTGATAAGCACTTAACTGAATTGATTAAAAATGGAGCACTAACTGAGGTTAGATCATGAGTAAGAAAGAGCTGTACAAATCAGAAGCTTTCGCTGCTATCCATGAAACAATGGATTCTTTGCATCAAATTGGCGCGATAGATAAGAAAACCATGCGAGATTTTGATTCTGCGTGTATTAAAACCGTGTCTGAAATCAAGCCATCAGAAATACGTGCCATACGTGAGTCAGCACATGTTTCCCAGCCTGTCTTCGCTACCTACTTAAATGTATCCAAAAATCTTGTTTCTGACTGGGAGCGCGGTGTTAAAAAGCCCGGTGGCCCTGCTTTGCGTTTGCTTAATATAGCGCAAAAACGAGGGTTAGATGCTTTGGTTTAAATGATGCTTCGGCTTATTCATTAAGACCAAACGAAGACACTCATCTTTCCACCATAGAGCTTGGGCTTCAAATTTTTTACTGTCAAAATATGGCGCTTTCGAGATAATGTTGCAATGTCAGATGTGAACCAATTGATTTTCTCTTTCCTCAGATCTCCAGTGGATTACGTCCTGGAAAGAACCCGACCCCGAGAGATTTGAATTCCCGGAGTTCCCCCTTTGTTGATGAATTGGGTTTATGGACTACACCAAGGAAAGACCTGACACTGAGATTTCTTCTCCTTGAAAAAATATCTGGGAACACTAGAGTAATCACGAGGACTACACCTTTGAAAGACCGAACCCCCTTGGTTCAAGCCAGCAATCCCGATCTTCATCATCCAGGTAAATATCTTCTTGGCGGTCACCGCGAGAGGTAACGTGATAAAGCGCACCTGAGAATTCTAGTCGTAGAGGTCTAGCCATTGAAGGAGTTTAGCAGGTTTTATGGGGGTGTTGTAATGTTAGAACTGACCCGAATGGCACTGTTCGCAACAGCTTCAAGATGATTTTCCACTAGAGCGGTGCCTGTCATTAGATCTCCTTCGGGCAAAGATTCAATGACCCAGAGCTTGTTAAATATTGATCCGTTATCCATTTTAATATTTAGCCCTAACGCTTCGCGTAACCGGCTGGCAAAAGCATAGCGACCGATAGGGAGCGGCG
>CAZUAW010000287.1:0-3266 GCA_964618535.1 uncultured Thiotrichales bacterium | reverse complement strand
TTAGTTTGCAATCCTTTTTTCAAGGTCATTTGGTACTACAAAGAAGTAGCGTTTCCCTTGTTTGGTTTTAATCAGTAAATTCAGTTTATCAGCCATTTGCAATAAATCTTTTCGTGCCACATCGTAAGAAATCCCGTGCGAGCGCTGATGCTCTTGAACCACATAGCTAAAGCGTGGATGTTTCAACGCATGTCGTAAAAGCGCCAGCTGGCGAAAATTAAGTTTTCCATTGAGCCTAGGATTGTCAGTGAGCAACCGCTCAGCTTCGTCAATACCCCGTATTTTCTCATCAAGAAATACGTGCAATGCATCTACTGCTTTATGAATGACTTCCAGTTGATGTATTAAAAAATAGGTCAGGTCATTGTCATCCGTTTCGGTGTAAAGAAAAGCTTTTCCATATTGAACCGGCGCTTGTTTAATGACACGGGAAATCGAAATAAACTCGGTTAGCCAGTAGCCTTGTTTTGCCATCGCCCAATAAAATAAGGCTCGGGCTGTTCGACCGTTACCATCATAAAAAGGGTGGTCGTAGGCGAGCATAAAATGCAAAATAATGGCTTGGACGACCGGATGTGTAAATGTAGAGTTTGTCTCTGACTCCGCATCATGATTAGCAAACTCACACAGCGCTTCCATTCTTGCTGGTAGCTCAGTCGCAGATGGCGGGGTATGCAAGTAATTTTGGGTGACGTTATCCACTACATGAATTTGATCTTTCTCCGTTCTGAAACGCCCCACTGCGGATTCATCCATCGTCTTTTGCGTTAATATTTTTTGTAGTTCAAACACAATAGAAGGTGAAAGGTTCTCATCCTTAATGTCCCGGATAAACTGCATCGCTTGATAATTATTTAGAATCATTTGCTCACTTTTATCCTCCGGGCTGCGATCTTGCCTGATCATCTCCTTCGCCACATCCCGGGTTGTAGAGGCTCCTTCCAGCTGACTGGAATTGATGGCTTCCTCTATCAAAGAGCGAATCAAATAAGTATCGCGTGTGCTGGGGTTGGTGATGGCATTTTCAACCTGAATATTTCCAGCAGCAAATCTATCCAGCCAATGCAATCCTGAAAGAACCGAATCTGGTGTCGCAAACTGGAATGGTTTTCCCGCTTTATCCATCAAAGGCACGGTTCGATACAGGGTTTTCCGAGCCATTTTGGTTTTGAACCACCAAATTTCGTGCGAAACTCCGTCAGGTGCTTTCAGGTGGCGAAGCTTGTCCCAGTGCAGGTATCTGTTCTTGTTATCTACCGCGTTAGAACTCCCAACGTCCTCGAAAACGTCAAAAGTCATAGACATCAAAAGGTCTTCATAATTCGGTGGTTTTACTGGTATCTTCATGGTTCTAATTACATGATATGTAACAGAGTTTCGTATATCGCAACTATTTCATACTTGTTTTTAAAAAACAAGTATGAAAATCAGATGGTGTTTTCTGGTATACCTGCTATAACTTCATAAGTCCGCATATAAGAGATCTCCGATGACCAGACTAACCGCCGCTAAGAAGGCCCGAAAAAAGCAATCAGAGTTTCAAAAGCTTTGGGCAAGTGCAGAAAAACTAAAACAGAACAATGCACGCTTTCGTGATCGCCTCGATGAAATCATGCAGCGTATGGAAACAGACATTCGCCCTGTTGAAGTGGCAACAGCGCAGCAGCAAATACCCTTACTTAGGCGTTTGCTGGATCTTGGTCAGCGAAAATCAATGACCCAATGGGAGCGCCAAGAGCTGGATGACTGGATTAGGGAAATACTGGATTCACTGCAAAGCAGCGGCTCGGTTGGATCAGAGGTGTTGGATGATATCTCCCGTTACGATGCCTTTCGCAGCGGTGTCGAGCTGGATGAAGATTCTGAAATTTCGTTGCCTGATCAAGTACGAAACCATTATGAAGAGGAAGAAAAGCAGGAACAGGAAGATGAAAAAGTCGATGAAGAGGTATGGCGCAGCGAAGTAGAGGCAGAAGTTGAACAAATCCTGAAACAAACTTTTGGTGCTGAACCACCAAAACCCCAAAAATCTGACATTGATGATTTTTTTCAAGACGAGCTATTTGAAGAGCAGCAGCGTCTATACGATGAATATCATAAAGCGCGAAATATCGCCCGAGAGGAATTACTGGAAGAGATGCTGGCAGATACCTCGCCCTTTTCGGAGCAGGAGGATGCGTTCTTCGGCTTTGATTTTGATGATTCTGATACTGACGTTCCCTCTTCAGCAGAAGATACACCAGCAATCAGCAATTCAATTTTCAAGCGACTGTTTCGAGCCGCAGCCGGAAAATTGCATCCCGATCGTGAGGCTAACCCGGATATGCGTGAGAAAAAACACCAGCTCATGGCTAAACTGCTTAGCGCAAGAAAAGCAGGTGATGTGATGACTATTGTTCAAATGTACCAACAGCATGTAGCGGATGATGCTGCTTTATCAAAAGCAGACGAAAACCAGTTGATTGAAGTCCTCAGGCGCCAGATACGCGAGCTTCAGTGCGAGCAGGAAGAGTACCGATTTCAATCCCCGCGTCACCTTGCTGCTTTTGAAAGCTTCTATTATCCCAGTCGTAAAAAAACCAACCAGGCATTCAAAAATCATATACAAGTGATGAAAAAATCAGCTTCAGAGGCGGAATCATTGTCTCTGGAAATTAAATCACTTGTAACCCTTAAGCCTTATCTCGAACAGCGTTATGACGATCATCGTTTTACGAACCCCTTCGAAATTTTAGATGAAATTTTTAAATCGAGATATTGATTAGGAACGTGCATGGAATAAGTTGAGCAGTTATAACGTAGGATTTTTGTTTCAGATTCAATGATCGCAATAGGCGCATAGTTATTCTACGCAACGATTTGTGATCATTGAATCTGGAGCAAAAACACAAGTTAGAATGATTAAATTATTCCATGCACGTTCCTTACATTCTTTTAGAATCTCCAGCCACATAAAGCTCATGAGCAACAAATGTAAAAAACTCAAAAAGAAATCCTCAGGCGTTTGCAAGTTACCCTCTCAACGTCTGCAAATTATCGATAAGTTACTCGAACGAGGAAGTTTTAATAAAGCGCTAAAAAATATCAACTCCGCATTGAAAATATTCCCGAAACATGGGGGATTGTTAAAGCGTCGGGTTGAAGCATTGATGGAAATCGAGCAAAATATTAAAGCCGAGATGGCCGCCTACCAGTGGACAAAAGCCTGTCCAGGAAGCATTCAGGCCTGGTCTCAACTCTACGCACTGAGTATGTCGCATAGAAGA
>CAZUAW010000286.1:0-3275 GCA_964618535.1 uncultured Thiotrichales bacterium | reverse complement strand
CGGTGGTCATCATCGTTGCTCTTGCACGGCGAAAAGAGGTTAATCCTCGATGAATACCCGCAGGCAGGAATTTTCGATAGATCCACTCTACATCCAGATTGGTTGAGCGCAATTCCGGTGGATGTATTCCCTGTACTGTCATCCAGACAAATGCCAGCGCCGCGAAGATAAGCAATTGCAGTTGGGCCAGCACATGGGTTGTATCATATGGCCAATAGTCGACCTCCCACGGGAGCAGCGCATATAGATATTGTGGTTGCGTACCGATGAAAATGCAGATTGCGGCGGCCAGGCCCATGGCAATCAACATATTGATGGGTGCTTCCTTAGGACGGAGACCTGAGTCATGGGCGAAGAATGCAAAGTAAGGTATCTTGATTCCTGCGTGGTGCAATACACCGGCGGATGCAAACAGCGCGAAGAGCCATAAATAGTTGTAGCCCTCCTGGATCAAAGCCGTCATCACCATGGACTTGCTGATAAAGCCACTGAACAGTGGGAACGCGGAAATCGACAGAGCACCGACAATACAGAACGTCGTGGTTTTGGGCATGGTTTTATAAAGTCCACCCAGGTCGGAAGCTTTGCAATGACCAACGCGATGCAACACGGCACCCATGCTCATAAATAGCAAAGCTTTATAAATCACGTGGCTGAAAGCGTGTGAAACGGTGCCATTCAGCGCCAGTGCGGTTCCAATACCGATACCTGTCACCATAAAGCCCAACTGGTTGATCAGGCTATAGGCTAGCGTTTTTCTGAGATCATTTTCAATAACGGCATAGAAGATTGGGAAGCACATCATGGCGATGCCGATATAGACCAATATTTCTTCTCCTGCGTATCCCCGTGCCAATGTATAAACTGCGAGCTTGGTGGTGAAGGCCGACAGGAATACGGCACCGGTTGCCGTCGCCTCTGAATAGCTGTCGGTAAGCCAGGTATGCAGAAAAGGAAATGCGCATTTAATGCCAAATGCGATGAATATTAACCAGCCCGCCACGCTTTCCAGACCAATATGCTCAAAGGCCAAAGAACCGGTAGCGTGATAATGTACCAGTGCGCCGGACAGTAGCAAAACGCCTGACAATACCTGAAAGACGAGATATCGCATCCCTGCATCAATTGCCCGCTCTGTACCACGCGCCCAGATAAAGACGACGGAGCTTAAGGCCAGCAACTCCCAGAAAATGAATAACGTAATCAGATCCCCGGCAAACACTGCGCCCAGCGTACTCCCGACATAGACCAGTCCGGCGATCTCCTGTTTGGTGTCGTTCACCTGCAGCGCAAAGAGCGATGCGAGAAACCCAGCAAGGCAGAACAGGTAGCCAAAGATCAGGCTGAGTTTGTCCGCTCGCAAGAGCGTAAGTTCGATGTCAAGCACGGACAGGGGCGGCTGGGTTCCGGTTTCGATGTTGAGCCAGATATGTGCCGCCGCCGCGACAGGGGTTGCCAACAGAATAAATTTTCGAAATGTACCTTTAGTTCCCAGCGCTAGAACGGCGGCAAGGAAAAATAGAACGAACGGCGGTATTTCAGTCATCGTAGTAATTCTCCCCTCGCATCACTAGTTTCCGCAATAGGTTTGAGAGTGCAACCAACAGGACGTAGGCAATAAAACCGTAGATTGCATAGAACGCGGGTATTTTTTCCCAGTCCATGGTTGTATGCCGATGGATAATAAAATCGGCGATGACCAGCATGATGCAGATGGCATAAAACCCTTTTAACAAGCGTTGCACATTCCTCGGGTTGTCGAATATATGTGAACTTTCAGCCTTCTTTGACATTTTAAGGCCCTCCAGCGGCTAAAGCAGCCAGTTGATAAAACGGATCGGGGTAAAAAAATAACAGGATGCAGGTGGTTGATGTGATGATCATCGCCAACAAAATGGTTTTTGGCGCTTCTTTGATCTCGGTGTAATGCTCGCCACCGACGGGTTTGCTGAAAAAAGCGCGTATCGGGATGGGCAGCAGATAGGCAATATTTAATAATGAACTGAACATCAGCACAGCGAGCAACAGCAGCTGACTCGTTTCGACGATTCCCAAGCCGAGATACCATTTGCTCCACATGCCGCCAAAGGGAGGCAGTCCGATAATACTTAACGTACCAATGAGGAATGCAGCAAAGGTGACTGGCATGGCGCGCCCCAGACCATTCAACTCACTGACCAGTTTTTTATGGGTCACTACAAAGATTGCACCGGCGGCAAAGAAGAGAGTGATTTTTGCAAACGCATGCATGGCGATGTGCATGGATGCACCAATCAAGCCAGATTTGCTTGCCAGCATCGCACCCAGCGCGATGTAACTTAATTGGCTGACCGTGGAATAGGCCAAACGTGCTTTCAGGTTGTCTTTGCCCATCGCGATCAGGGAGGCGAACAAGATGGTTGCCGCCGCTACCCAGATTAAGAGGCCGGTGACATCATTGCTGAGAATAAAATCACTACCGAATATATAGATGGTTACTTTCAGCAAGGTAAATACGCCTGCTTTAACCACGGCTACGGCGTGTAGCAAGGCACTCACGGGCGTCGGTGCCACCATTGCTGCGGGCAACCAGCGGTGAAATGGCATCACAGCCGCCTTGCCAATACCAAAGAGGAATAAGGCATAAAGCAGCCCAGCCCAGGCAGGATCCAGTTTACCTGCCAGAACCCCGCCTTCCTGAAAGGTGACGGTACCCGCGACAAACCAGGTGATCAGAATACCCAGTAGAAAAAAGCCAATCGAGGTGCCTAATAAGATTCCAAGATAGATCCGGCCACCTTTTTTGGCTTCGGCTGTGCCGGAATGGGTGACCAGCGGGTAGGTCGATAGCGTTAACAGCTCGTAAAAAAGAAAAAGCGTGAACAGGTTATCCGAGAATGCGACGCCCAAAGCGCAGGAGATGGCCACCGCAAATGCGGCGAAGAATCGGGTTTGATTCTTTTCTTTATGGATGCGCATGTATCCAATCGCGTAGATGGATGTGACGATCCATAACAGACCCGCCACAGCGCAAATATCATGCCCAACGCTTCGATCTTAAAAGCAAGGGTGATGCCGGGTATCGGTTCGGCAACGATTAACGCAAACTCCTCTCCTTGCAGAAACCGATTGGCGATGATGATGACGAGTACCGCAACCAGCGAGGCGGTCACCAGCGTTATCCCTTTACGTAGATTGGGCTTGTGTCGCGCGGCAATAATCCCCAGCCTGTCCAATGGAGTGCGTCTGAACGGGCGGATTGATGGATAAAGAAAAACCGATTATATTTGTTATAG
>CAZUAW010000285.1:0-3289 GCA_964618535.1 uncultured Thiotrichales bacterium | reverse complement strand
GGAATCAATAGATAAGCGAGAACTCGTGTAATTCATGAAATATTCGGGCTAGATCACTGTAGGTTGCGGGGAAAGAGTGACCCGCAACCTACCTGATTACCAAATGATTAATCAAAAAAAGCTAGGCTTCGTACTGACGAATCCCGTCAATCAACCAATCACCTTCCTGAGACTCTTTAGGATGTCTTACATGCCAGACTTCCGAGAATTCTGCCGCAGACGCACCATCTTCTGCAATCAAACCAGAGAATAAAATGGCAGCAATAATATCGTTGTCATCCTCGAGTAAATCCAATAATTGCGATTGCAGTTCAACCACTTCCGTTTTTGGCGATTGCTGTAAATCTTGCTGCTGCGCTGTGATGTTAGCAAGCATATCGGTTGTCACGTAAGACTTAATCGAATCGAGATCACCACTGTCCCAGGCTTTCTGAACTTCGCGGAAATGGGATTCTGCTTCAGCCATGAACGATGGCTCGCTGAACCATTCTGGCGTGATGGATAGAGGCTGCGTATCCAAACCCGAGCCAATTGCCGGCACATCAAATGTAGTCGTACGTGCATTTTGTGGCGCTGCTGTACGTTGCTGCGGTTCTTGTGGCGCTCCGCCAGCAGCGGCATAGGTCGGTCGACGAGCACCGCCGGTGAAGGCGCGAAATAATTTAAAGCCAATAAATGCCAATAGCCCAATAATCAGAAAATCAAACATCTGAAATCCCTCAAATGCGCCGCCAAAAAACATCGCTGCTAAAATACCACCTGCGGCAAGACCCATAATAGGCCCCATTAATCCACCACGTCGCGGTGCGGCACCACCCGCTGTTGCTTGTCGGCCAGGGCTAGATTTTGAAACGTCATTGCTAGACTTACGCGGCGGTTTTGCCTGGCGAGAATATTTAAAAGACTTACCAAAACTTTTACCACCGCCAAAACGCTTTGCTTCAGCGGGTTCTGGTATTGTGAACAAACCCACCATCGCTACTGCTAAAAACAACACAAATAATCTTTTCATCGTAAACTAACTCCGGGAACCCAAGAAAAATAGACCACCATTATACGGCATCAATTGAAATCAGATAGTACAACCTTTGATCCACGTTATCTTCAGATCGCAATGCTCGCTTCATTGCTGGTTTATGGACTGCTGGTGCTTGATTTTCCGATCAGCGGACAAACCATTGTGCTCACAATATCCACCGCGTTACTGACACAGTGGCTTTTTACCCATTGGTTGAAGCTCCCATTTTTCGAGCCGAAAAGTGCTTTGATCACTTCCTTTTCAATTTGTTTGTTGTTACGGACAGATCAACCTTATCTGTTGCTTCTTGCAGCCATCATTGCGGTTGCCAGTAAATTTTTACTCCGCTATAGAAACAAGCATATTTTTAATCCCGCCAATTTTTCTCTGGTTATCATTACCTTGCTGTTCGATCACGCCTGGTTTTCAGCGGGGCAGTGGGGGGATTTAGCGTGGTTTGCGTTACTGATTTGCGGACTGGGATTACTCGTGGTGATTCGCTCAGAGCGCGCTGACATCACGCTAGGTTTTTTAGGATTTTATTCGCTACTGGTCTTTGGGCGCGCTCTTTGGCTGGGTGATCCTCTGACCATTCCACTGCATCAATTACAATCTGGGGCGCTGCTGATTTTTGCCTTTTTCATGATATCTGATCCGGTAACCTCTCCTGATTCAAGAACCGGACGGCTAATATTTGCCGCTTGTGTGACATTGGGCGCAGGGTTTACACAATTTGTGCTGTATAAATCTAATGGTGTATTTTATTCGCTAATCATCGCCTGTCTGTTTACACCGTTTATCAATATCTGGTTTCCTGGCTCGACTTATCAATGGACCCCACGCAAACATTAATTGGATAACACTATGAATTCGTTAATCTCAACACAAAGTCGTTTATTTTTAGTCTTATTGCTGGCGGCAATTTTAGCGCCAAACACAGCGCTTGCGTTCTGTGGGTTTTATGTCGCTAAGGCAGATGCAAAGTTATTTAATAAGGCTTCTCAAGTTGTCATGGTTCGTGATGAAAACCGCACCGTGTTGACCATGTCTAACGATTTCAAAGGGGATCTCAGTGAGTTTGCTGTGGTCATTCCTGTTCCCACCTTTCTTGAAAAAGAACAAATTCACGTCACTGAAAACGCCATTATCGACCACCTGGATGCTTATTCTGCTCCAAGGCTAGTTGAATATTTTGATGAAAACCCCTGCCATCTGCGTCGCATGTATAAAAGCATGGCAATGGCCGATGGTGCTGCAATGGAAACAGAATCCGCTGCCGAAGATCTGGGTGTGAAAATTGAAGCCTCGTATACCGTTGGGGAATACGACATTAAAATCCTCTCGGCTGATCAGAGCGATGGATTGATCACTTGGCTAAAACAGGAGGGTTACAAAATTCCTGATGGCGCTGAGAAAGTCGTTGGTAGTTATTTAAAACAGAACATGCGGTTCTTCGTTGCCAAGGTCAACATTGAGGAGCAACAAAAGCTCGGTTATGCCAATTTGCGGCCAATTCAAGTCGCTTATGAGAGCAAAAAATTCATGCTGCCAATTCGGCTTGGCATGGTGAATGCCGATGGCGCACAGGAATTGTTTGTTTATACACTGACTAAAAAAGGGCGGGTAGAAACCTCTAATTATCGCAACGTCAAACTGCCCACCGGAACCGAGCTGCCTCTTTTTGTAAAAGATGAATTTGGTGAGTTTTATAAAAGCATGTTCGAAACTCAAACTAAAAAAGAAGACAATCGCGCCGTATTTCTAGAATATGCTTGGGACATGAACTGGTGTGATCCTTGCGCAGCAGACCCGCTCTCCAATAAAGAACTTCAAGAACTCGGTGTATTTTGGCTGGATGATACTGAAGATCAACCCAATATCATGCCAATACCCAGACGTAAGATCATGCCTCCCCAACCCGCCAAAAACGTCTACATCACACGTTTGCATGTTCGCTACGACAAACAGCATTTTCCTGAAGATTTAATGTTTCAACAAACCGGTGACAGAAAAAACTTCCAGGGACGTTATGTTCTACGCCATCCCTGGAAAGGCGACTCCCAATGCGACCAAGCTGAAAGTTATCTCAAAACACTCACCAAGCGACAGGAAAAAGAAGCGCAACAATTGGCCTCATTAACGGGTTGGGATATCAATGAGATTCGATCCAAAATCGGCATGATCACGCCACAAGATGTTGATGATGACAATCCAGCTAAACCCACCCCGTGGTGGAGAAAGCTCTGGAAGAATGATCAGTAAAACTGTATC
>CAZUAW010000284.1:0-3321 GCA_964618535.1 uncultured Thiotrichales bacterium | reverse complement strand
AATGGGATTCGCTCCATCGTTGTTTTAGCGCCAGAATTAGACATTCCAACACCGACTACGGATGATGACAACATCCGTTTTTACTGGTCACTCAGCAGCGACACTGCAACCAGTCGCAATGCGAATGAAATTGCTGAAACCATTTCAACTCAAATGGACATACACGAGTCATCAAATTCAGTATTGATGGGATTTTGTGATAGTGGTGAAAAAAGCACCTACTCTCTCCAATCCAATCAGAAAACAATTTTGAATTTTAAGCTTGATAAGCTGGCCAGTGAACAAAAAGACACAGACTGCAATCTACCTGCAACAATCCAGGCAGTGACCACTCAATATCCGACCGTAAACATCGAACTCACGCCTGAAGAAATTTTGATTTACGAACAGCGCCTGGAAAATCTGGATAAAGCTGAATTTAGCGGCAAAATTCAGCTTTCAAGCGAACAGGGATTCACTAAAATGAAAGCCAAACTACATGGCTCATCATCACTTGCCTGTGAGCGTAAAAGTTTGTCTATTAACCTTGCGGGAAATCAACGCAGAACAATCGCCGGTAGCTTTGATTTTGCCTCATTAAACGGGGATGAATTTCATCTCATTTCCATGTGTCTGGATAAAGATTATATTCACCAGATCAATGGTGATCGACTGATGCAGAAGGTGCTTGCATGGGAGCTTCCAGCGGCTCTGGTTGAGCTTCAAATAAATCAACAAAGTCGCGGGCTTTATTTTTTAGTGGGCAAACCCAAGGATGTTTTTAAACGCAATTTAACCGGGCTGAATTCAATTTTACGTCGCCGTACGGATATTATCGGACATCTCCCTGACGTAACCTGGTCAGCTACCAGTGACGATCAAGCATTACAACATTACAATAATTTTCTTGATGGAATCCTAAATTACAGCGGTAGTGACTTATTGACGAAACTACAAGAATCTATGGACACCCATCAATACCTAAGATGGATTGCACTGATGTCTTTACTTGAGAATGGAGACTATATCGACGAGGTATTTTTTATTGGCACTGATTCAATAGATTCAACTGGCTCTGAAAAAACATTCTTCCATATCAACGGTTGGGATTCAGACGATTTATTTTCAGCCTGCCATCACGAAGGTCGGGGTGCTATCGATGACCCAAATAAACTACTTTATTGCACAGAATCAAAACTGGATCACAAAATATTTTCTAACAATGAAATCTACGCAACTTATGTTGATATATTGTCTGGAATAATTGATGAAATAACACCAGAGGTTTTCAACCAAACTACCGCTTCAACTCGCGATGCGATACTGGATGTTTTACGCAATAATAATTCATACCTCGCAATGACAGAAATGCTAACAGAGCACCCTGCTACCGCTGATTTCGAAGCATTTAAGTCTCAAGTAACAACAGCTACCAGCGCGATGCAGCAGCAATTTTATCAACGCCGTGAACTACTCAAACAACGCATAGGGCATTGGCGCAGACAAACCAAAGGTATCAAGCTTGAATTGATCCACCCCACCAACTTGCCAGCAAACACCTCTCTACCGATAGTGATAAAAGCAGTTAAACCTAGTGGTGAGCTCGATTCATCAAGCTCCGGCAAGTTCGAACTGACCATCAATCAAACGGGTAGCCTACAGCAACATGAAGTCGTTCTACGACGCGGCATTGGTTCGATTACGATTCCTTCAGGTACAGATTCAGCCACACTAGAAATTAATCATGAAAGTCACGAACCTTCCGCATTTACTTTACAGAATGAACAAGTAATCATTCTGAATGGTGAACTGAATGATGACCAATTACTTTGGAGTGAAGACGCTATCATTCAAATTACGGACGATATAATTATTCCCCAAGGGAAAATATTGACCATTCAACCCGGCGTAACTGTGCTCACGAATGCGGAGAAAAATATTTATATTTCAGGGGCTGTTTTTGCAAAAGGCACAAAACATAATCCCATTTTATTTTCTGCCAAGGATAAAAATCAGCCCTGGGGCGGGCTAATTTTAAATGCCGCAGAAGGTAATTTTGAGCATGTCTTTTTCACTGCAGGCGGTGGCGATTCAACTCGAATTTTTGGCCACTCCAACAGCCAGCCCATGCTGTTTGCAGAGAATTCAATCGTCGATATAGCCTACTCTGTATTTCAGGATGCACCCGGAAAAGCAATTGGCGCGATAGGTGGTGAATGGACAATTACCCACTCTTTAATTACCCGTACCGATACAGGAGCAGAGTTTCACGATGCTGCTTTAAAACTAACTGACAGCCAGTTTTATGATTTCCCCACTCTAAACCCGCAAGAACAAGATGATGATAACGACGCAATCTACTTAAAAGCAGATCCAAACAATCCTCAAGCTTCAAGCTATCAGCTCAATCGTGTCACATTAATAGAGGGAGCAGACGATGGTATTGATCATAACGGGAGTCTGGCAACAATATCAGAAAGTTGGATAGAAGGTTTTGACAATGAATGTGTTGCTGCGAGTGCAGGAGGCGAAATAATCGTTGAAGATACTGTTTTGAGTGTCTGCGAACAGGGGCTTGAGGCTGGCTGGGGAAGTCCCTCGGTAGTAGGTAAAAATCTGTTGATTATGCAATGTGATACTGGGTTGCGCTTTGGAGATGGGTACTCTAAGCGCTATGACGGAGCAATGCGAGTAACAGACAGTATTATTATGAACAATAAAAACCACGCCATTCGTAACTGGAGCAACTCCAGTAATTCTGTAATCACAGGTGCCATTCGAGTTGATCATTCAATCATTGATCAGAATGAAGTTGAACTGAGTGAAGCCAACCTAATTCTAGCACCCGTGCTGAATCAAAATTTGCTACTCAGCCGTAGTTCAGCAGGTCACTCCACTGCTGCGGATCAATCCGCCCCTGGTTTAAAAACCGCCAGATAACGATAGGCTGTGACACTAATAGTGATGTAGGCCGGTTCAAGCAGCAGAGTAACCGTATTTAGAGGCAATCCAATACCACGCAAATCTTCAGAATTCCCCAGCAACGATCTCGATCTTCAGCGTCATTTGTTTTGCGCGCGGAACTTACAGCTCTCAAAGGGTAGCATCGATTGGGTATTTTGTCCTTAGCTGACAAAAACCCCTTTTTTACGCAAGACGTGCTGGTATTGATAGAGTTACTGAGGATCAAGCTCATTGGCTTTGACGTACTGGCTGATCGAGAGTTCTGAGGCTTGGGCTTTTTAAATCTGTTCAAGCCAGTAGCTTTGCTTTTTGGTTAGACGAATTTAGCTGGGTTCTGACATTCGGTGACTCCATAGGGAAAACCTAAATATCGCTTAA
>CAZUAW010000283.1:0-3333 GCA_964618535.1 uncultured Thiotrichales bacterium | reverse complement strand
GGCTAGTACTCTAACAACATTATACTGATGGGTGAGTGAGTCATCAGGCGGTTAGATGTAGCTTTAATTTTATGAAGTATATCTCTTATCAAACGTAGGATGTGCTGAGGTACGGAGCGTATCTTCGGCAATTGATCACTTCCTGTAAATTTGAGCGTGGGGTAAACACCTTCTTGGAACGACTAAACCATTCGAACTCAAAAACCCGTTAAACTGACTGTATGTATCTCAACTACTTCGGGTTGAGCGAGAAACCATTCTCAATCAGCCCCGACCCACGCTTTTTATATCTCAGCGACAAGCACCGTGATGGCCTCGCGCATCTGCTGTATGGCACAGATGAAACGGGTAGTTTCGTTTTGCTTACCGGTGAAGTAGGCACAGGCAAGACGACACTCTGCCGACGGATGCTATCGCAAGCCCCCGAAGGGGTCACTTTTGCGCTGATTCTTAATCCTCTACAAACGCCGCAAGAGCTATTGGCTTCAATCTGCGATGAGTTCCAGATTGACTATGACAAGGAAGCTGCTAGCCGCAAGCAGATGATTGATAGCCTGAACAAGTGGTTACTGGAAAACCATGCCAGCGGTGATCGAGCCGTAGTGATCATTGATGAAGCACAAAATCTCAATGCAGAAACACTGGAACAAGTTCGGCTTCTGACCAATTTGGAAACCGATTCGGAAAAGCTGCTGAAGATTATTTTAATCGGTCAGCCAGAGCTACGAGAAATCCTCGGTCGTCCCGAACTACGTCAGCTCAATCAACGCATTACAGCCCGCTATCATCTGGAATCTTTGTCACTAGAAGAAACACACTCGTATCTTCATCATCGTTTGAAAATTGCCGGAGCCACGGGCAGCTTGTTTAAGCCTGCCACAATCAAGAAGCTGCATCGCATTTCAGGTGGCATTCCACGGATTATGAATTTAATCTGTGATCGCGCCCTAACCGGCACTTACGGTGCACAAAAACAGATTGTCGATACACGGATGCTGCAACAGGCAGCGTCTGAGGTCTTCAATCAGCCACAAAGTCCATCGCTAAATCGCTCTCTATTGGCAATTATCGGCGGCAGCTTTGTCGCATTGTTGCTGGGCGGAGTTCTGTGGAACTACTTTCAATTAAATAACCGTTACACCCCCCTACCAACGACAGTCACGGCGATACCCGTTGAAACCGAAAAAGAATCACTACCGCCAGTGATCAAAAAAATTGCCAATACCGAAGATACCAATGCTGAAAACGAGACTTTAATTGCCGCAGAGACGCTGCCAGCCAAATCTGCCAGCATCCAAGTACTAACAGGGCAACAGTTAATTCAAAGCCTCGATTCAAATACCGAAGGAAATTCCGCTTTTGAAACAATTTTTGATATTTGGGGTTTTGATTTTAACGCCCTGCAAGGTGATTCTGCCTGTGAGCGTGCGCAACAGGCAGGCATGCAATGCTTGTTTGCAGAAGGAAAATTAAGCGACGTTATAGAATACAATTTACCGGCGGTACTTGAGATCACTTCCCGTGGTGGTCAACTGAGCCAACTGGTATTAAAGCGTATTCTCGACGATCAGCTATTGCTGCAAATGGGGGATCAGGAGTCTCTGGTTCACACAGCCGACTTATTGTCCTACTGGAATGGTGCCTACTTGTTGCTATGGCCTTCGCCTCCAGAAAGCAAAACCACAATTCGCCCTGGTTCACTCGGCCCTACTGTTGTGTGGCTGCGCCGCCAGCTGGATCTTGCGGAAGGAGTGACAGATGCCGTGGGGCAGTACCAAAACTTTTACAATCAAGAGCTCAAGCAAAGGATCATGCGTTTTCAAGTTAATCATAACCTCGACCCAGATGGCATTGCGGGTGAAAAAACACTCATTAAACTTGCCTCAGCAGTACGCTATGGTGATGTTAACGTACCCGTTCTGGCTGAATAGGCGCTGTTATGTCTTTAATTCTAGATGCACTTAAACAGTCAGAAGGTGACCGACAGGATGCCGCTGGCACTATTGGTTTAAGTGCTTACAATCAACCGGCAAAACAATCTAAGCACTGGGTCACCTGGTTATTAAGCTCAATATTACTGCTCAACATCATCATTCTCGGCTGGTATTTATTCAGCTCAGTATCAAAGCCGGAAGCCCCCGTAAAAGAAACGCCACCCCAAACAGCCCCACCGGCAGCGCCTGTAGTACCGAAGGTGATTAAAAAACCAGTTCGCCAAATCTCCCCTGCTATTGCTGCACCCGCGCCACCCAAAGCACCACAGGCTGTCAAAAACCCGCTACCCACACGACCATTATCAGCCGAGATTGGCAACACCAAAAAACCAACTAAAAAACTGGTTGCAATCGACAACACACCGACGCTGCCCCCTCCCAGCCCGACAGCGGTAATTTCAACGCCTAAACCAGTGGATAAACCGCCGTTAGAGTCAGGCTCCCAAAACAAAACCCCGCCCGTAACAGCGCAGCAACCCGTCGATGAACCTTTCGGAGATACTTTACGGCTAGCAGATGTCGCCGATAGCGTTCGTATCAAGCTCGCAGCCTTCGAAATTAATGCACACGTCTACAGCGATATCCCCGAGAAACGCTTTGCATTAATCAATATGCAACGCATTGAAGAAGGCGACTCACTTAGCACCTCAGGCTATAAATTAGTTGAGATTCTCCCTGCCGGTTTGGTATTCGACTATGGCAAAGGCAAAGTCCTGCTACCGCTGCATCACTAATCACCCATGCCACTCGATCAGCGCCAGCGTAAACAAGTCATTACCGCCACCAGAGCAAGAATTTCCGAAGCCGAAATACAGTTTAATAAACGCTTACCAAAGGTAGAAATAAGCTTTGATGTGCGTGGCTCAGCTTGGGGCTATTACATGCGTAAAGGCAGGCAACGTCGCATACGTTATAACGCCGCACTATTTGAAAAGTATTTTAATGAAGGATTAGAAGATACTGTCGCGCATGAAGTCGCCCATTTCGTAGTCGATTCGCTTTATCGCCGCAGAAAAACCAAACCACATGGCAAAGAATGGCGTGAGGTCATGTCACTATTTGGCATCAACAATCCAAGCGTCACACATTCCACAGACCTCAGTGGAATAGAAGTTCGTCAGCAACGACGTTTTAAATACCAATGCGAATGTGGCCCGGTAATGCTCAGCACCACCCGCCACTTCCGTGTTCTACGCGGTACAACCACCTACTCCTGCCGCCGCTGTGGCAATCAGTTACAAGTGGAAAAATAAGCATTGCTTAAACGCACTCATTGTTTGGAATCTTTTACTACCCCAAAAGTCTAGACTATTTTTTCAAATTTCTTATTTAAATTTCC
>CAZUAW010000282.1:0-3345 GCA_964618535.1 uncultured Thiotrichales bacterium | reverse complement strand
GCTAGCTACCCTTTTCTCCTTCCAAATGAGGTTTTTAAGATCATGTTAATATCTGGTTTTATACCTCCTACTCAAAACGAAAATCACCATGTTAATCGTCGTATCACCCGCTAAAAAACTCGATTTTGAATCCCCGCTCCCCACCAAACGCAACACTCAGCCTGCATTTTTGGATAACTCTCAAATGCTCATTGATCAAATGAGAACCTACTCAGCACTGGACATTGCAGAATTCATGGATGTCAGCATGAAAATTGCAGAGCTAAACTTTGAGCGGTTTGAGCAATGGGAAAAGCCTTTCACCGCTAAAAATGCCCGCCCCGCAGCGCTGGCATTTAAAGGCGATGTCTATGAAGGCTTGAATGCACAAGATTTTTCATCTGATGATTTCTCATTCCTGCAAAAACACTTAAGAATTCTTTCTGGACTGTACGGCTACCTAAAACCGTTGGATTTAATGCAACCTTATCGTCTGGAAATGGGGCGTAAGGTTGTCACCGAGCATGGCAAAAATCTCTATGAATTTTGGGGAGAACGTGTCACCGATGCGCTCAATAAAGAGCTGACCAAGCAAAAGAATCCAACACTCATCAACCTCGCCTCAATCGAATATTTTAAAGTCGTAAAACGCAAGCAACTGGAAGCCAACATTATCACGCCGCAGTTTAAAGACTGGAAAAATGGTCAGTATAAGATGATTGGTTTTTATGCGAAAAAAGCGCGCGGTATGATGACGCGTCACATCACTTTAAACCGAATTGAGTCGGCTGAAGATGTTAAAAGCTTTAATGCCGATGGCTACAGTTACAACGAAACAATGTCAGAAGGGAATAACTGGGTATTTACGCGCAAAGTCGCCTAGCCTGTGGTGAAGTGCGCACCGCCACGATTGATAATGCGCTTCGCCCCTCGGTAACTGCTCCATGCGTTACTCTACCTCCTGTATCCATACAGTCGTCAGCACATCCTTCATTTTTTAAGACTTCTTAAAAACAGCAATTGATTCCACGTGTGCAGTATGTGGAAACATATCCATTACTCCAGCGTGGATTAATTGATAACCGTGTGTATGCACCAACTCCCCTGCATCGCGCGCCAGCGTTCCAGGGTGACAGGAAATATAAACAATGATTTTTGCTTTCAATTTATGAAAATGTTCAATCACTTCTTTGGCACCTGATCTTGGCGGATCAAGCAAAATCTTATCCCACTGCTGCTTGAGCCAAGGTTCATGTTCCAGCTCTCCCATTAAATTTGCCGCGTAATATTTGGTGTTAGAGAGTCCATTGCTTTTCGCATTTTCATGGGCGCGCTCTAGCATTGCTTTATCCGCTTCAACACCAACAACTTCTTTAACGTGACGTGCGATTGGCAAAGTAAAGTTACCTAAGCCACAAAATAAGTCGAGCACCGAATCAGATTTTTCTAATTCCACAAATTCAATTGCTTTCGCCACCATTTTTTGATTAATCTGGTCATTGACCTGAGTAAAATCTAACGGCGAAAAATTAACGGTAATATCAAATTGAGGATGTTCGTACTGCAGCGGCAATGTCACCTCACCCAACGGCACAACCGTATCCGGCCCACCTGATTGTAGAAACAATTCAAATTCAGATTGTTTGCCGAATGCTAATAGCTTTTCTTTATCTGCATCGCACAGCGGCTCCAGGTGTCTAAATACCAGCACCGTAGAACGATCTGTTACTGACACTTCAATTTGCGGGATTGAGGCGCGGGCTTCGAGCGATTTAATCAGCTCACCCAGCTCGGTTAATTTCTCACCCACGGCGGGGAACAGTACCGGACAGCTTTCTATATCGGTAATGAAACTGTTTCTTTTTTCTCTAAAGCCAACTAAAACACGTTCTTTTTTCCGCACATAACGAACGCCTAGACGCGCTTTTCTTCGATAACCCCAAATTTCCGCTCGCAAAGGATCAAGCACATTTTCTGGTTTGACTTTTCCAATTCGCTCCAAACCATCGAGCATTGATTGCTGTTTAAATTCAATTTGTTTTTGCGGGTCAAGGTGCTGCAAGCTACACCCACCGCAGCGATTGAAACTGCTACAGCGTGGCTCTACTCGATCTTCTGACGCTATTAAAACATTAGCGATACAGGCATCGTCATGTTTACGAGATGTACCGGTATAAGTAAAAGTAATTTTTTCACCCGGCAATGCGCCATCAATAAAAACCGCTTTACCCTCAATATGCGTGACCCCACGACCATCCTGACTCAAGGATTCTATTTCTGCTTCAAACTCACCTTGAGGGATTTTTTTGCGTCGATATCTTCTACCCAAACTAATACTCCATTTTTTTAAACAGCTTTTTTAAGGTGCGGAAAATACGCCGCTAGAAATATAACGATCACCGCGATCACAGATAATTGTCACGATAGTAGCGTTTTGCAGCGTTTCCGCCAGTTTGGCAGATGCGGCAACTGCACCACCTGAAGAGATACCACAAAAAACCCCTTCTTCACTCGCTAAACGACGGGTCATTATTTCAGCTTCTTCCTGAGAAACCTGCAAAATTAAATTAATTGCAGATTGATCGTAGATAGCAGGCAAATACGCATCGGGCCATTTTCGAATACCAGGAATTGAAGCGTTTTCATCAGGATGTACCCCAATAATCTGGATATCAGCATTCACCTCTTTTAAATACCGCGCTGTTCCCATGATCGTTCCGGTTGTGCCCATTGCGCTAACAAAATGTGTGATTCCTCCCTGCGTATCACGCCAGATTTCGGGGCCAGTAGTCTCATAGTGGGCGCGGGGATTATCCGCATTGGAAAACTGATCCAAGACCTTACCCTCACCATCAGCTTGCATCTTAAGCGCTAAATCTCGTGCACCCTCCATCCCTTCATCTTCCGACACCAAAATTAATTTTGCGCCATAAGCCGCCATGCTGGCACGGCGCTCCTCAGTCATAGTCTCTGGCATAATCAGCGTCAGTGGATAACCTAAAATCGCTGCAACCATTGCCAACGCGATCCCGGTATTACCACTGGTTGCTTCGATCAGTCGATCGCCAGGCTGAATTTCACCACGGGTCTCTGCACCACGAATCATCATCAAAGCAGGTCGATCCTTAACTGATCCAGCTGGGTTTTGGCCTTCGAGCTTGAGCAACAGGGTATTGCCTCGACCAGCGTCAATTCGCTGTAGTCGGATCAGCGGGGTATTGCCAATGAGTTCGTCGATTGAGGGGTATTTCATCGCAACATTATAGCTGCTTGAGGGAGTAAATATCATTCGGTAGGATACTGCTGGTCATGCCGGCGAATACTCACATGGATGTGAGTATTCGCCGGCATGACTTTTGATCTTTA
>CAZUAW010000281.1:0-3357 GCA_964618535.1 uncultured Thiotrichales bacterium | reverse complement strand
CTAGACCATTCACTGTGAAAACTAAAATCCAAAAATTACCCAGCACCGGAGTCACGCCGACTGAGCAGATCAAAACACCGTTTTGGCATTTCTGGAAATGTGATCGCTGCTCTATCCCTAAAGAAGAAACTCGTACTCAGTTACTCAATGCGGCTTTTGAAGAAATTCATCAATTTGGTTTCCAGTCAGCCAGCCTGAGCCGCATTCTCAAACGCACCGGTGTGACTAAAGGTGCGCTGTACCACTACTTTCCCAGCAAGACGGATCTCGGTTATGCGGTGTTGGACGAGATGATTCGTGAGCAGATGCTGGATTTTTGGATTCATCCTTTGCAGCAAGGCCATCCAATCGATGTGATCATTCAAATTATCGAGGAGTCCGGCGAGCTGATGACCTTGGAAGACATCCGTCTTGGTTGCCCGCTGGCGAATCTTTCCCAAGAAATGTCACCTGTTGATGAAGGTTTTCGTCAGCGCGTTGAGGCGCAATATACAGAATGGCGTTCAGCATTGGGTGCCGCACTTAAGCGAGGCCAAGAAGCTGGCGAAGTGACCAACGACATAGATGCAGAAGCGACTGCCGTGATGCTGGTCGCCAGCCTGGAAGGCTGTCTCGCCACCGCTAAAAACGCCCAAAGCCGTGAATTGCTGATGCAATGCGGCATGAGCCTGATTCAAATTTTAAACACCTTTAGACAAAAAGAAGGAGAACAATTGTGATTAAAAGCTATGCCGAATGGATTTTACGCTGGCGCTGGCTGGTGATACTGGCAACTCTGATTTCGGTAGGTTTGCTTGCATCAGGCGGTCGATTTCTCAGCATGACAAACGACTACCGGGTATTTTTTAGTGAGGATAATCCCCAACTGGCGGCGTTTGAGAATCTTCAGGACACCTACACCAAGACAGATAATGTTCTGATCATGCTACTGCCCAAAGATGGCAACGCGATGTCAGCCAGCGTTGCCGGCGCAGTCACTGAGCTAACAGAAGCTGCATGGCAGATTCCGTATTCTATTCGAGTTGATTCGGTATCAAATTTCCAGCATACCTACGCTGAAGAAGATGATCTGGTGGTCATCGACCTGATCGAAGAACCGCGCTCACTTCCAGCAAATGAGCTCGCTGCAAAAGGACAAATTGCGATTGAAGAGCCTTTGCTGCTCAATCGACTGATTTCTGGCAAGCAACACGCTACAGGCGTTAACGTCACCATTGAATTACCCGGTATTAATCCCACCGCCGAAGTACCTGAGGTGGTCACGCATGTCCGTGAAATGATGACAGGGTTTGAGGCTAAGTACCCCGATATCGAGTTTTATGTCACCGGTGCGGTGATGCTGAATAACGCTTTTCCCGAAGCATCGATCAAAGATATTAAAACGCTGATCCCTCTGGCTTTAGGCGCCATTGTTATTGGCTTGATCATATTCCTGCGCACCGTCAGCGCCATGACCGCTACCGTTTTCTTGATTTTCATGTCGATCTTCGCAGCAATGGGTAGCGCCGGTTGGCTAGGCATTCAGCTAACACCACCAGCGATGTCTGCACCGACGATGATTTTGACGCTGGCGGTTGCTGATGCGATTCACTTTCTCTCAACCATGCTGTTTCGCATGCGTCATGGCGACACTAAGCACGATGCCATCGTCGAAAGTTTACGTATCAATTTCCACCCGATATTTCTCACCTCGTTAACCACCGCGATCGGCTTTTTAAGCATGAATTTTTCTGATGCGCCGCCATTCCGTGATCTGGGCAACATCACAGCGATGGGCGTGGTATTCGCCTTTATTCTCAGCGTGACTTTCTTGCCTGCACTGATCTCGGTGCTGCCGGTGAAAGCCAGGGAAGGTAAAACCCGCACCCATAGAATCATGGATAGCGTTGCAGAATTCGTGATTCGCCGTCGCACGCCGCTACTGTTTGGCATTGGCGCACTGATTTTAATCTTTTCAGCACTGGTACCACGCAACGATTTAAATGATAACTTTGTGCAGTATTTTGACGAGAGCATCAAGTTTCGCACCGATACCGATAAGGTCGCAGACAACCTGACCGGCTTGTATTCTATTGATTACTCAATGGACAGCAAAGAACCCGGCGGCATTAGCGAGCCAGCGTTCTTGCAGCAAATTGAAGATTTTGCCAACTGGTATCGGACTCAGCCAGAGACCAAGCACGTCAGCGTCATTACCGACGTGTTCAAGCGGCTGAATCAAAATATGCATGCCGATGATCCAGGGTTGTATAAGATTCCAGATCAAAGAGACCTCGCAGCGCAGTATTTACTGCTCTATGAGATGTCACTGCCTTACGGCTTGGATTTGAATAATCAGATTAATATCGACAAGTCCGCTACTCGGGTATCAGTGACACTGGAAACTATCACCACCACTCAAGCACTGGCACTGGAAGAACGCGCTCAAGCGTGGATGACTGAAAACACACCCAACCTCGTCACACCAGGCGCCAGTCCAACCATCATGTTTTCGCATATCGGTATGCGCAACATCAAAAGCATGTTGACCGGCACATCCGTTGCGCTGGTGTTAATTTCTCTGGCGCTCATCTTTGCTTTGCGCTCATTTAAACTTGGCATGCTCAGCCTGGTACCAAACCTTGCTCCCGCGCTGGTTGCCTTCGGCGTTTGGTGGATTGTAAAAGGTGAGATTGGCTTGGCATTGTCCGTGGTCGCTGCGATGACACTCGGGATCGTAGTCGATGACACCGTACATTTTCTCAGTAAATATGTGCGCGCCCGACGCGAACAAGGGCTCAATGCCGAAGATGCAGTGCGCTATGCGTTTTCCAGCGTCGGCGTTGCGCTTTGGGTAACCACGATGGTGTTGATCGCAGGCTTTTTGGTACTGTCTCGCTCTGCCTTTGAACTAAACTCTAGTATGGGATTAATGACCGCGATCACTATTGGTATCGCACTCTTCATTGATTTTTTCTTCTTGCCACCACTACTGATGCGACTTGATAAAGGGTCTCTTAGCAAATAACCGGAGGTTAAAATGTCTTTACTGAGAATCACTGAGCCTGATGAGGCTACCGGCGAGCTGGCCGAAGCCTATCAGGGCGCACTCGACAAAATTGGCTTTGCGCCCAATGGCTATAAAATGTTTGGCGTCAGTATAGATGTGCTCAACAGACAATCATCGCTGATGGGTTTGGTGATGCAACACCCGACTTTGTCGCCACGATTCAGCGCCATTCTTCGCTTGCTAGTTTCCAAAAACCGGCAGTGTGATTATTGCGTTGGTGCTAATTCGTCCATGCTGCAAAATTATTTTGATGTCAGCGCTGAACAAATCGAAGCCTTTAAGCAAGATATCGAAACTGTGCCACTTAA
>CAZUAW010000280.1:0-3361 GCA_964618535.1 uncultured Thiotrichales bacterium | reverse complement strand
GCGCGAATTCTTTTAATCTGCTGTTTGACCTGCTCGGGTGCGGTTCCGCCGATATGCTTGCGGCTTTGCATTGAGCCATCCAGCGATAGCACTTCAAAAACATCATCGGTGATACTGGCATCAAACTCCTGTAACTCTGCCAATGAAAGCTCGGACAAGTCACAACCCTTTTCACCGGCAACACGGACCGCATTGCCCACCACCTCATGCGCATCTCTAAACGCCAGCCCTTTGCGTACCAGATAATCAGCCAGATCGGTTGCGGTCGAAAACCCCTGTAACGCGGCGGCACGCATCTGCTCACGTTTGACCTCAATAGCAGGAACCATATCGGCAAATGCTCTGAGGCTTCCGCGTAGCGTATCAACCGTATCAAATAACGGCTCCTTGTCTTCCTGATTGTCCTTGTTATAGGCAAGCGGCTGGCTCTTCATCAGCATCAGTAATGACATGAGATTTCCGGTCACGCGGCTGGTTTTTCCCCTGACCAACTCTGGCACATCTGGATTTTTCTTTTGCGGCATGATGGAGGAACCGGTGCAAAAGCGATCCGGTAGCTCAATAAAGTTAAATTGTGCCGATGTCCAGATGATTAGCTCCTCAGACATGCGTGATAAATGCATCATCAGCAACGCAGCAGCCGCATTGAATTCAATCGCGAAATCTCGATCACTGACACCATCTAGCGAGTTATTGCCCGGCATCGAAAACGCCAACAGCTCAGCGGTGTAATGCCTGTCAATGGGGTAACTGGTACCCGCGAGCGCGGCGCTACCCAGCGGTGACACATTCACTCGTTTGCGGCAATCCTTCATACGTTGGCTATCGCGATCCAGCATTTCTTGCCATGCCAGCAGGTGATGCCCAAAACTGATGGGTTGCGCGACCTGTAAATGGGTAAATCCGGGCATCACCGTTTCTGTATGCCCTTCTGCCAAATCCACCAGCGCCAGACGCAAACGGCTTATCTCTGCATCAATTAAATCAATTTCATGACGTAAATAAAGGCGAATATCCGTCGCCACCTGATCATTGCGCGAACGTCCGGTATGTAGCTTCTTGCCTGCGTTGCCGATCAGCTCAGTGAGACGCGCCTCAATGTTCATGTGGACATCTTCAAGGGCAACCGACCAGTCAAATGCCCCCGACTCAATTTCTGCTATGATTTGATCTAGACCTGATTCGATATCAGCCAGCTCTGTGGTCGTTAAAACGCCAACACGCTCAAGCATCTTGGCATGCGCTTTAGAGCCGTCTATATCGTACTGATATAACCGCTGGTCAAAATCAACTGAAGCCGTAAACGCTTCGACAAATTGATCAGTAGGTTCGCTAAAGCGCCCTCCCCAAAGTTTGGTGTCACCCTTTTCAGCCATGTAATTATTCCGTATTTCTGTATTTTAGTTAGTTAAAATGTGACGCAAGTATAACATCTGAGATTGCACAGAAAATGCAAATAAGAGTATGTTTAGCCGAAGGAAAAAACTTATGTCGATGGAACTGACCCGCGAGCAAGTACGCTCAAACAATTTGGTGGAAAACATTGAAGGCGAAGGCTTTCTCCCGGATTTCTGTGATGGCCGGAATGTATTCCTCATGGTCGGTGGCGCAGAATTTCTCGCCATCATCCTCACTTTGTCTCAAGGTTTTACAGAAGGTGACTTCTGGACACGGCTTGCGCTGGTTTCATTATTTGTTCAATGGGTCACTATCGGCTCGGTTGCGCTGCTTTGTCACTACCGAGATAGGCTTAACGCATTATCAACGCGGCAAACCACAGGGTTTTCATACGCGATCATCCTCGGTGTCACATTGGTATTCTCGGTTGTGGCTATTTGGTTGATTCAATATTTGTATCTAACACCGCACCCTGGACTCGCGCAAAACGTGATAATGCGCAATATTGTGATCTGTGCAATCGTCACAGCGTTGATGTTGCGTTACTTTTATGTCCAGCATCAGTGGAAAAGCAACACTGAGGCGGAAGCTCGCGCTCGGATTCAGGCACTACAAGCTAGGATTCGGCCGCATTTTCTCTTCAATAGTATGAATACCATTGCCAATCTGACTCGGGCTAACCCGGAGCAGGCTGAGAAAGCAGTGTTAGATTTGGCGGACTTGTTTCGTGTTTCACTGGCAGATAAGAACTATCTGACATTGGAAGAAGAACTCAATGTTACCAAGCAATATTTAAGTATAGAAAAGCACCGTTTGGGCGACCGCATCACGCTCGAATGGAGAATTGATGAAGATGTAAACATTAACACCAAGATACCCGCATTGATTCTTCAACCATTGGTTGAAAATGCACTGTATCATGGGATTGAACCGCTCACGGAAGGTGGCACAGTGACGATCTCACTGCACAATCTTGCCGAAGCAATAGAAGTTTCTGTGACCAATCCGCTTAGCACGGTGACGAACCAGGAAAGACACAAGGGCAACCGGATGGCCCAGGACAATATCCGACAACGGTTATTGTTAGCCTATGGCGAGCAAGGCCGATTACGAATTCAAGCCAGGGACGATGAATACACCGTCTCTTTTAAAATACCGAAATAGGGAAATAACAATGCGCGTAATGATCGTAGATGATGAACGACCAGCTCTGGACAGGCTGTCTAGCATGGTTGATGGCAGCACTAACTACCAAGTCTGCGCCTCTGCCCAAAATGGCATCGAAGCCATCCGCGCAGCGGAAGAACATAAACCTGATATTGCATTAATGGATATCAGAATGCCGGGTATGGACGGACTGGAAGCCGCCAGACATTTATCTCAAATGGAAGAACCACCCGCAATCATTTTTACCACCGCTTTTGGCGAACATGCACTGGAAGCGTTTGACACGCTGGCAGTAGGCTACTTGCTTAAACCCATTCGTCAGGAAAAACTCTCCAAAGCATTAGAGAAGGCGGGGCAACTTAACCGAGTTCAGCTTAGTCAGATCGCCGGTGATGATGGCAACGCACGTAAACACATCTGTGCCCGCGTACGTGGCAATCTAGAATTGATTCCGCTCACGGAGATCTTCTATTTTCAGGCAGATCAAAAATACGTCACCGTGCGTCACGCACAAGGCGAAGTGTTGATTGAAGAACCGCTTAAAGCCCTGGAAGATGAATTTACCGAGAATTTCATGCGAATTCATCGTAATGCGTTAGTTGCCAAGACATCCATGACCGGTATGACCAAGACCACCGAAGGACGTTTTCGCCTGACCATGAAAGACATTGACGATACGTTGGAAATCTCTCGTCGCCATGTTGCTGAAGTAAGGCGTTTTCTCAAAGGTAATTAGACTTAAGGGCGTCTCTAAAAATGTAAGCACCCCTGAGAAAAACCATGAACAGCACCTTTT
>CAZUAW010000279.1:0-3377 GCA_964618535.1 uncultured Thiotrichales bacterium | reverse complement strand
GCTAGAACAGGAGACAATCGAGAGGCAGGTAACAGAAAAGGATTCCAAACTGCCCATTCATGGAGCATCTGCTCTAATTTGACCCATCCCTCTCGACTTGAGAAGCATAGACAATCCAGCTAAGCATCAACGCGATGATGCACATGATTGAGCCGAAATAATAAGCCCAGGATGAACCCAGTCCTGTCCAGACGTATCCGGCAAAAAGGCTGCCGAGTGAGTTTCCAACACCAAAGCCAATACCTGCATATAGTGCCTGACCGCGCCCTTGTAATCTGCCGGGGAAGAAGTGCTGTAATAGCTCCATGGCTGAGGCATGGAATAATCCATAACTGGCGGCGTGCATGGTTTGCGCGATGATGAGTATTGGGAGGCTTTCAACCATCGAGCCGATGAGTAGCCAGCGGGTTGCGGTGATTGCGATGGCGATAGAAAATAATTTGGCAGCTCCGATTGCAGGTATCCAACGATGCACAGCGAGAAAAACGCCGATCTCGGCTATTACGCCCAATGCCCAAAGCTGACCTGTCGCCACGGTCGAATACCCGTGCTCGGCGAGGTAGATGCTGAAAAAGGTGTAATAAGGGCCGTGACTTGCCTGCATCAATAAGCAGGCGAGAAAAAACGCCAGCACGGCAGGTTGGCGCAAAGTGGATAACACTGAGCCACTTTCCGGATGATGGACTAGATGAGCGACATCACTCACCAGCAAAGTCGTCAGCCACGTCCCTGCCAGCATTGCGACAACGATGAATGGCAGTATATTAATACTGCCTATTTCCAGCCAATAACCGATACCTGTCACCGCTAGAATAAAGCCGATAGAACCCCAAAGGCGGATTCGGCTGTAGCGCGTTCGTCGTGGACCGAGATGATCCAGCGTGAAGACCTCATATTGAGGCAATGCCGCATGCCAGAAAAAGCTAAAAATACCCAGCGACAGCAGCATCCAGAAATAATTTTGGCGAATAAACAGCAATGAAAATGCCAATGCGCCCAGCGCGGTCAACCAACGGATTATTGTTAGCCGATTGCCCCAGCGGTCGGCTAACGATCCCCAGATGTAAGGCGCAAAAATTTTGGTCGCCATGACCACCGCCATCAACTCACCAATTTGACGCGGTGAGTAATCCAGCGATCCGAGGTAGACGCTCCAGTAAGGCACAAACGCACCCAGACCGGCGAAGTAGATTAAATAGAACGATGAGAGGCGGTAGTAAGGGATTTTCGTACTCTAAAGAAGGAGCGACTGGATAGGCGACCCTCAACGATGCGCTTCGTTCCTCAGGACATCCTACGGCGCATAGTTAATTTAACTAAACTGAGGCGGGAATATCGGGTAGCTCTGTAGTGACATCCATATTCTGCGCTCTGTGGCGTAGGGCATGATCCATCAAGGTAATGGCGAGCATGGCTTCGGCGATCGGTGTTGCGCGGATTCCTACGCAGGGGTCGTGCCGACCTTTGGTGACGATATCGACAGCTTCACCTTCGATGTTCACGGTGTTGCCGGATAAGCGAATGCTGGAGGTGGCTTTTAGTGCGATGCTGACTTCGATATTTTGACCGCTGGAAATCCCGCCCAATACGCCGCCAGAGTTGTTGCCGATGAATCCTTTCGGTGTAATTTCATCGCGATGCTCAGTGCCTTTTTGTACGATGCTTTTAAAACCTGCACCAATTTCAACGCCTTTCACCGCGTTGATAGACATCATTGAATGTGCGATGTCCGCATCCAGTCTGGCGAAAATTGGCTCGCCCCAACCTGGAGGGACTGATTCTGCAACCGCATTGATTCTTGCACCGACGGAGTTTCCTTCTTTGCGTAGCGCATCCATGTATTCTTCCATCTCTTTGACCTTACCGGCATCAGGACAGAAGAACGGATTGTTTTCGACTTCATCCCAATCAAACGCTTCCGCCTTGACCGGACCTAGTTCAGCAAGATAGCCACGAATCACAGTGCCATAGCGAACATTGAGCCATTTTTTCGCAATACCGCCTGCTGCTACACGCATCGCTGTCTCGCGTGCAGAAGAACGACCACCACCGCGATAATCGCGCAGGCCGTACTTTTTGTAATAAGTGTAATCTGCATGCCCCGGTCGGAAGCGATCCATAATATCCGAGTAATCTTTGGATTTCTGATCGGTATTTTCGATCATCAACGCAATCGGTGTGCCGGTGGTTTTCCCTTCAAACACACCCGATAGAATTTTGACCTGATCCATTTCCCGTCGCTGCGTTGTATGCCGGGTTTTACCCGGTCGGCGTCGCTCCAGATCCACTTGCAGATCAGCCTCAGACAGCGCTAATCCAGGCGGGCAGCCATCAACGATGCAGCCAATCGCAGGCCCGTGACTTTCACCAAAACTGGTGACCGTGAATAGTTTTCCAATAGTATTTCCAGACATGGCTGAATTGTACCTTAGAGCTTCTGTATTTCGTACCTCAACTCGGTATGAAGGCGAAGGTTAGAAAATGACAGTTTTATTTCCGTAGACCAACACGTTATTACGCAAGTGATTCCAGATCGCACGTGAAAGCACAATTTTCTCTAAATCACGTCCCTTACGCACCAGCGCATTGACCGAATCTTCGTGGCTGACATTTGCCACATCTTGTTCAATAATCGGCCCAGCATCCAACTCAGCAGTCACGTAATGACTGGTTGCGCCGATGATTTTCACACCCCGCGCATACGCAGCGTGATACGGCTTGGCACCGGCAAACGCAGGTAAAAATGAGTGGTGGATATTGATCACTTGATTTGGCAATGCGCTAACAAAATCGTCGCTTAAAATCTGCATGTAACGCGCTAGCACTACAAAATCAATTTGCGCTTTTTTTAGTAGCGCCAGCTGGGCGGTTTCCTGTTCAGCCTTATTTTCTTTAGAAATGGGAAAATAGTGAAAGTCGATACCATGGCGCGCGGCAACTGGCGCAAGCTCCCGATGATTGCTAATAATAAGCGGAATTTCGACTTGCCATTCTTTGGCTTCTACCCGCGCAAGAATGTCGTAAAAACAATGCGGAAGCTTGGAAACAAACAACGCCATTCTTTGCTTTGTAGTAGAAAAATGCAGCTTTGCGTTCATTGCAAAACGCTTGCCAACAAGCGTTTTAAAATATTCTGCTATTTTTTCATTGGCGATCGCGAAGTCGCTCAAATCCCATTCAATACGCATGAAAAAGACTTTTTTCTCAGCATCAACATGCTGCGCGAGGTGGATAATATTGCCACCGTTTTTAAAAATAAATTCGGTGACTGAAATGACGATGCCCTTTTGATCAGGGCAATGAATGAGTAAAGTTGCAGAATTCCTTTTGATGTCGGTCAACGGTTATTCATTGTCTAAATAGTTGGCTTGTTCTAA
>CAZUAW010000278.1:0-3397 GCA_964618535.1 uncultured Thiotrichales bacterium | reverse complement strand
GAATCAATAGATAAGCGAGAACTCGTGTAATTCATGAAATATTCGGGTTAGATAGAACCTTGTTATTTTGCTAATCTTGATTTGAGCTATCGTTGACGTAGCGAGGCATCGGAGATGTTTGCTCGATTTGATACAAGCGAGGTGTTGCGAATTTAATGCCTGATTGCTGTGCTTCATGAATAATTAATTTTCTAAAGCCATTGCGGGTAGGGATAATCTTTCGAGTGTTTTTGGTGTAATAATAAACGCCCCATTCAATCGCATCATCTCCCGCTTCAAGTATCTCAATGTCTAAAGGATGCTGAGTCTCAATGTATATGCGTTTGTCTTGTTCTGTTTTTTCGAAAGCCTGGGTGAAACATTTTCTAATTTTCTTTTCTGAAACATCATAGCCAATTTTAAATTTCATACATTCCCGTAGTCCTTTTGCGGATGCGAACTTAGAGAGGTTGTGCAAGGACATATTTCTTAACTGGGAATTACTGATCATAATTCGGTGGTTGTTGGTCAGATCCAGTACCTCGGTATAAAATAATCGGGTTTTATAAATTGTTCCCAGTGTTTTACCATTATTCAGCTCTATGACATCACCATCTTCAACGAGACCGCTATTTAAAATGATGAGTCCACTGATAATATCCGGTGCCCAGGAGGCCTGTGTTAGCGCCAGCATGACACCGAAAAATCCAATGACTCCAGTAGCTTCTAGCAGTGTCGTAAACCCTAGAATATGGATGATCGATATAATCGCAATAATGATGATTAACAATATCGAAACAATCCCCAGCATTCTGCTGGTATAAGTTTCTGACATTACTGTCTTTTCCGAAACCGTATGTGCTTTGCCGAATCGTTTCAGTAACAAAAAGTGGGTGCTTTGTGATCCCAGTAGGGCGGTATATGCGATGAGTACTGTCCCGAGTATTTTTTGATACCAGGTAAACTCACTCCCTCCCCAGAAAAAGCCCTTTAAAATTATGGTGGCGATCACCAGTAAATTAATCGCTCGAAATGCGGTAACTCTGAATCCCGATCGGTAGCCATAAGATACATTTTGATGGCTGAGTAAGTTTACAATTTGTTTGGAAATAACCAGCAGTACAATACTTGCGACCAATAAAACCTGTTCAAATGTCTCAAGCCTTTCCCATAATGCTGAGAGTTTGTTGGTGATACTGAGTAGGGTTGGCGTCATATTAGTTTAATGAGATGGAATGATTTCATTAGAGTGAATAGATCCTAGCATTTCAAACGCTAATTGAGCCACTAGCGTTGATCCTTCTTCATTGCCTAATTTGTGTTGTACCGTTTTTAAACCTGAGATTACCTGCGCTCTATAATCTTTATCTTCTATCAATGAAACGATTTCTTTTGCTAGTGCAGTGGGTTCGGCATCGTGCTGGATAAACTCTTTAACAACTTTTTTACCTGCAACAATATTCACCAATGCGACATGTGGGATTTTAATTAAGCGGTTTAGAATGGGATAGCTCAATCTGGATACTTTATAGGCGACGGCCATCGGTATGCCCATTAATCCTGTTTCCAGTGTGGCTGTGCCGCAGGCGGTTAAAATTGCATCACAGACTTGCATAACGTCGTAGGGGCTTTGTTTGTCGATAAGCTGGATATCAGTATTGCCAGGTAATTGTGCCTGGATATATTCTTTGTCTATGCCGCTGGCTATGGGGAGAATAAATTGCGCATTGGGGAGTGACTTTTTAATTTCCAGTGTGGTTTGCAAAAAGACAGGTAATAGCCTGGATATTTCGCTTTTTCGGCTGCCGGGCTGGATACCAATAATGGGATTTTCGCTATTGAGTTTAAATAGTTGAATATTGTCTGCGTAATTTTGACTGGCTTTAACTTTGCCCACCAACGGGTTTCCGACATAGCGAACAGGTACGTTGTAGCGTTCGTAAAATTCTACTTCGAAGGGAAATATGACAGCCATCATGTCGATGCGTTCGCCGATTTTTTTAACCCGTCCTTGTCGCCATGCCCAGACTTGCGGGCTGATATAAAAGAGTACTTTAATGCCGAGTTGTTTTGCATGTGCGGCAAGCTTTAAATTAAATTCTACGTAATCAACAAGAATCAACAAATCGGGTGGATCGGATTCGAGGCGCTGCTTTAGCGCGTCGAGCGCGCGCTTGATAACGGGGTAGTGGCGCAGTACTTCGACCAGACCTACGACAGCCAGTTCTCGGTTGTCGATAACGATGTCTGCACCGGCATCGCGTAAATGACTGCCGCCCATTGCGGTCACTTTGAGCGTTGGAAGCAGTTCTTTTAATTCCAGAACTAAATGCGCAGCATGCATATCTCCGGAGGGTTCACCGGCTGCGATGAGAATCTCTTGCTGCGTGCCTGTCGCCTCACTCGCTGACATGTTACTTACCCAGTAAATGTGGCTGTGTCAGCAGCTCGGTAATTTGCATGGCAGTTTCTAGTGCACGTCGCCCATCTTCTCCGGTGACAGCGGGGGCATCGCCAGTTTTGATTGCATGCAGGAAGTCGATGATCTCATCCATGAGCGCATCGCTTTCGCCGCCTTGTAAATGTTCCTGCTCAATATTTGGTACGCCGGGAAACATTTCCCCATTGCCTTTATTGTAGACATCCGCAGTTTTTTCCTGGAAGTCGATACCGATATAGGCATTTTTCTGGAACAGGCGCATTTTACGTTCAGATTTTTGGCTAACGCGGCTGGCAGTGACATTGGCGACGCAGCCGTTGGCAAATTCTAGCCGGGCGTTGGCAATATCGATGGAATCAGACAACACGGAAGCGCCACTGGCGCGGATATCAATAATCTCTGATTTGACGAAATCGAGAATGATATCGATATCGTGAATCATTAAATCCAGCACCACATCCACATCGGTAGCACGGGGTTTAAAAGCTGCGAGTCGATGCGATTCAATAAACAGCGGCTCATCGTAAATGCGTTTTCCCAATGCCAGAACAGCGGCATTGAAGCGTTCCAGATGACCCACTTGTAATACACAGTTGTTGGTTTTGGCAAGCGCAACCAGCTCATCCGCTTCGGCAACAGTTGTGGTAATGGGCTTTTCGACCAGTACATGAATGCCGCGGCTCAAACAGTCCGATGCGATTTGATGATGCAAGGTAGTCGGCGCAACAATGCTACAGGCATCAATCTGATCGAGTATTTGGTGATAGTCAGTGACGGCTTGACAGTTTAAATCTGCGGCAATTTGCGCTGCCGCTTTTTCATCAGGATCAACGACAGCAACCAGTTCGGCATACTCAAGCGCGGCATACTTTTGTGCATGAAATTTGCCTAGATAACCGACGCCGATAACGGCACAACGAATGCTCATGGGGGTTCCTGATGATAGTTGAACCTAGCCCGAATATTGCATGAATTACA
>CAZUAW010000277.1:0-3406 GCA_964618535.1 uncultured Thiotrichales bacterium | reverse complement strand
GTTACTTTTTGCATTCGCATGATCATGAGAAAAATGCTATCCCGTTTAATATTTATTGGGCTAACAATACAAATCATCTCCTGCACCAACCCAGCGACACAATCGGATCTGATTAAAAACCCGAGCTTATGCGCAGCGGGAACAAAGGCACGTGTTACAAAAGTGATTGATGGCGATACGATTGACGTCAAATTACAAAATGGCGATTCAGAAAGAATTCGCTACATCGGGATTGACACGCCAGAATTTGAAGAACGCTGTTTTAACGAGGCGACGCGCAGAAATAAAGCGCTGTTAAAAGACCCGAACATTCGCCTCATCCGCGATACCAATAACCGCGATCGGTATGGACGATTGGTTCGCTACGTTTGTAATTCAGACGATGTTTTTATTGATGCCCAGTTAATTATAGAAGGCTACGCAACAGCCTTTCATTTTTGGCCCGACGTACGTTTTGCTGAGTATTTTTCATCTTTAGAGAAAACCGCGATTAAAAATCAAGCTGGATGCTTAAATAACTAAGATTAAAAACGTAAAGATGCTTGAAAATTACCGACCCAGATCTCCGTCATCAGTGAAAACCACCATCAAAAACCCAGCCACCTGTAGGAGACCAGCTTGCTGGGCGAACCAGCGGTATCAGCCGCGACCCTCAGGGTTCGTCCAACAAGTTGGACTCCTACACCACTTTTTCAAACGCCTGAGATTTAGCGATCCCAGCAATTGTCTGATTGTGCGTCCTGAAGACCCGTACTGGCGATTGAAAACCAAAGACAATTATCATCCTTTTTTTGTCGGACACTATTGGCAGTAGCATTCAAAGTAAATGCTGTGGCACTCGCGCCAAGCAACCTGATTTCATAATCCTGCCCACTTTCAGCCGTGTCGAGCTGACCATTACTATCATCAACATACACAGAAACACCCGTGCCCGCAGCCACTACACTGTTGGTTAAGTCAGTGAAATTACCAGCATAGCGCAGGTTTTCCGTAAAATACCGCTCTTGCCTTTGTGCCAGTTCCGTCAATATTATTTTCGCATCCGAGCGATTTGCGCGGCGAACATAATCAGAATACGAAGGATAAACAATCGAGGTAAGAATCCCAATAATCGCTACAACAATAATTAATTCAATCAGTGAAAATCCATTTTTTAGCATTGTTTATTCCTTTGGTTGTTTATACAGTTAATTGCGATTAATCAGAAAATTATGGATCAATGATTAATCTGTTCTTGCCAATATATTTTTTCAATTCTATTTTCGGTTTTTTCAAATAACTGCTGATTAAAACTTGCGCCAATAAAAGCATCCACCACGGGTGCTCCTGCATCTGTTCGTGAAAGATTAAAATAAACCTCAGAAAGTATGTCGGTAGTTTTTAGCTCAAAAACACCATCACTAAACAATTTGGGCTCACCATTTTTATCTTTAAAATTAATAGCCGACAAACCTGTACTCACATCCAGAGCGTACACTCTACCGGTATGAGATGAGGATGAGCAAACATCCACTGCTGGGGCAGTTTCAGGGACAAACGTGGTAAAAAACACCTTACTGTCGAAAGTCACCGCCCTTGCTAGTGCTTTTTCACCCTTCGCCTCTCCACCATCTTCCAATTTCAACTCACCCAACTCTACATACCATCCATTTTTGGCATTGGTGACGATATTAGTACCCGGCGTTGCTTCAAGCGGTTCACCAGGATTAACGCTAGTGATCGATCTTTTCAAAAGATCCTTGGTTTGCAGAAACTCTTCGTCTTCATTGGGTAAATCAAAAACATCATAATCTTTAAATACAAATAATCGATCTTGTACCTTTTTTTCCAGCGGGTGTGCTCGATAACCTGAACCAATGGCAACCGTTAAATACCGGCGATTTCTTTCAGTGACCAGCGCAATGTCCGGCTCATAATAAAATCGGCGTGTATGCACTTCGCTATCTTGCACGGCAATATCGACAAACAAGCTGCCAACTGGTGGGATACCGGTATCAGTTTTCTTAAATTTTCCCTGCGCAATTCGTTGGCTACTGGTATCGGGTAGATCAATTCTAAAAATGCGTCCACCAGTATCCGCAGCGTACAAACGATCCGCAACACCATTGCTGTCGATATCCAGCACTCGCACTGTGGCAGGCATACTGTTCGCCATACTTTCAAGGCTTAAATCTGCGCCCGAGCGACTTGCCCACCAGAGGCGCTTACCGGTATTTGGATCGACCATAAAGATCGCGTTGCCTTGATTATCATCCTGACCCGTATCGGTTCCCTGTTCATCCTGATGGGTGTCGTAACCTCCGCTAACCACCAATACATCCAGCGGGTTCTCTTGATTAGTACTTTTGATCATGGCGGAATCTACTTGAGTCAATACCGGCGTTGCCCAGGTTTGCCCGAGCTTTTTAAAATCATCTTCACCACCACGCATCACCCATTTCAAGGCGGGTGATTCAGGCTGGGTCACATCCAGCGCGTAGTAATTCTTTCCCCCACGGCGCATACCGGCAAATATCCAGATGAAATCTTTATCGAGATAGTTTTTAACCCCATCCCCATTGCGATCAATTTCAGCTTTCTGAGCCAGATCAATGGAGCCGTTTCCATCCGCATCATTTCGCCACACGGTAATTTGTCCATCCATGCCATAGGGATGATCCGTTGCGCCATCTTCCCCTACATTGTCCTTCAGTGTCTTGATATTGCGGAGTAGCGTTTGCGGCATAAAAGCAAATAACTCTTCACCATCAGAGGCACGAAAAGCATGTAAATACCCTTCGTTTGTGCCGACGAAAATCACCTTACCGGTTAGGGACTTGTCATCCTCCTGATCACCACTGACTTTATCACCAATGACTTTGCCGTAATCAACCGTGACAGGTCTTGAATGTAAAACATCGCCCATCGCCTGACGGGATTTTGTGCCAGTCACAGGATCAATATCAATACCACGAATATACTGAATTAGCTGTACCTGTTCGGCTTTAATTTCATCCGTAATCTCCGCATCCTCAGCTTGCAAACCAAACCAATTTTTCTCTTCCAGGTTTGCTTTGGTTAACGCGATCAATTTATCGGCATTATTGTGTGTGAATAAATTACGGCTAGTATTTAATAATCTGGCAGTACCACCTGCGGCGACTTCTGCGCCATCAGGCGTATCGCCAACCGGAAGCCAAAAACTCCTTGCCGTTGTCACAATAGCTTTAGGTGTACCTCCTAAGACCGGATTACCGTCACCATCTTTTAACACCGGAGGACTAGCTTTGGTGTCTAAACGATAGCCCTTAATATTCCCATTCCAGCGTGGCAATTGACTGGCGCGAAACATGGGGACAAAAATCTCCGCAGCATTCGCTTGGCTGTTTGTGCGTTCGACAGTAATGGAGGGTGGACTGAAACTGCT
>CAZUAW010000276.1:0-3425 GCA_964618535.1 uncultured Thiotrichales bacterium | reverse complement strand
GAAAACAATATATTAAGCGAGATTCTCATGAATTCATGCAATATCCGGGCTAAACGATGAGTATATTTTAGAGAATTTAGTAAAGCGCCATATCCAAATCAACTTCTCGTGCCCAGCGCTCTACACCGCCAGCAAGGCTGATGACATTGGTGAAATCCATCTGTTGCTCCAGATAACTGGCAACGCTGAGGCTGCGGATACCGTGATGACAAATGACGATGGTTTCCTGATCGGGATCAAGCTCATTAACCATGGAGCGGATTTGCCCCATCGGGACGAGGGTGGAGCCTTCGATATGGCAACGCTCAAATTCCCACGGTTCTCGGACATCGAGCAGCAGTGGATCATTGTCAGTTTGTGCGAGGTGGTCACGCAGTTGAGTCGCCGTTAAATTTTTCATGATGAGAGTTTACGGGAGAACTCATGACCTTTTCCTTCATTTTTATGATTGAGCGCATATCTATCTGCGTTAAAATCAAAGTTCAGCGTGGATTCATGCGCTACACTTATAATTATCACAATGGATAGGTGGGGAAAGCAACTATGAAACATTCAGCATTAAGCAGATTATTCGCAATTATTGCATTCGTTATAGCAACAACTGGGCAGTCTCATGCCGGAGAAGTGAGTATTGAAGCAGCCAATTTTCGCAACACGGGCGCTGAACAATGGTCAGTCAACACCACGCTCAAACATGCCGATACGGGATGGGATCACTATGCTGACAATTGGCGGATTGTTGATGAAAACGGAAAAGTAATCGGCGAGCGCGTGTTACAGCATCCTCACGTTGATGAACAACCGTTTACCCGCTCTCTTAGCGTCAACATACCCACATCGATCACCACTGTTTTTATCGAAGCGCATGATAAAAAACACGGCTGGACCTCTCGACGCTTGAAGGTCGATCTCAACATGGCGAAAGATGGACGGCTCACGGTAAGACCATAAACAAAACACTATAACCCTGCATTTTTCGTATTATTGATCTCTCCTGTGCGCAAGTCTGATACTATTTGCGGTCGAAATTTAAACCGCCTTAATGAGGAGACATCATGGCTCACACCTTACCCGACCTGCCCTTTGCGATTGATGCACTGCAACCCCATATTTCTCAAGAAACGCTGGAATATCACCACGGTAAACACCATCAGGCTTATGTCACTAACCTGAATAATTTAATTGCTGGCACTGATTTTGAGAGCAAATCACTTGAAGACGTCATTAAAGGTTCTGAAGGCGGTATGTTCAATAACGCAGCTCAAGTTTGGAACCATAGCTTTTACTGGAATTGCCTCAGCCCCAACGGTGGCGGTGAAGCGACTGGTGATATTGCAGCAGCAATTGATAAAGCATTCGGTTCATTTGCTAAATTTAAAGAGCAATTTACAACTTCTTGCGTGACCAACTTTGGTTCAGGCTGGACTTGGCTGGTTAAAAATGACGATGGCAGCGTTGAGCTTCTCAATACCAGCAATGCTGGCACTGCGTTGACCGAAGCCGGTAAAACACCTTTACTGACTTGTGATATTTGGGAGCATGCGTACTACGTTGATTATCGCAATGCTCGTCCAGGCTATGTTGCAGCGTACTGGAACCTGGTGAATTGGGATTTTGTCAATGCCAATTTTGCTGGCTAGTTCAGCTTGATTGACGAAAAAGGCCACCCATTGCGGTGGCCTTTTTTGTTTGCGCTTACCAATAATTTGCGGTGCGTTACGGCAGCTTCTTTTTCAAAGAATGCTCCCAATTCTTCGCTGGCGAGTCTCCCAGACGAATGTATTCTCCCACTTCATTCTCATACCAGCCGCGATCAAATCGCAAAGGTTCGACGCTATAACCCCACCATGCGCCAGAGGCATCTTGGGCGATCCACTTGACAATAGGCGCTCAGAATTTAAACCTTACTCGGCGAACTGCGCCAGATACTCAGCATACCCTTCAGTTTCGAGCTTCTCCTTTGGCACAAAACGTAGCGATGCTGAGTTAATGCAATAACGCAATCCAGTGGGATCAGGGCCATCTTTAAAGACGTGACCGAGATGCGAATCTGCACCCGCTGAGCGAACCTCGATGCGTGGCAGAATCATTCTGTAATCCGTCTTTGTCTCAACATGAACCTTGCTAATAGGGCGCGTGAAACTCGGCCAGCCAGTGCCAGAATCAAATTTATCCTTGGATGAAAATAACGGCTCACCGGAAACGATATCAACATAAATTCCGGCTTTCTTATTATCATGATAAGCATTTGAAAAAGCCGGTTCTGTACCTTCTTTTTGCGTCACCTTGTATTGCAATGGCGTGAGTTTTTTAGCCAGTACTTTATCATCGGGTTTCGCATATTTTCCGGTGATTTTTGCTTCTTTCCCCCAGACTTTATCAATGTATTGATCGCGCCCAGAACGATAGCGATAGAATTTGTAACGCACGGGGTTTTTCTTGTAGTAATCCTGATGGTAATCCTCAGCATCATAGAAGACATCCAGCGCAGTGACTTCCACAACAATGGGCTTGTCATAGCGACCTGAAGCGGTGAGCGTTTTAATGGATTTCTCTGCCAGCGTCTTCTCTTCGTCATTGTTATAGAAAACACCAGGGCGATACTGCAATCCTCGATCAGCAAATGATCCGGTACCATCGGTTGGATCAAATTGACGCCAGAAGCCTTCTAGCAACTGAGCGTAAGAAATTACCTTGGGATCGTAATGCACCTGAACGGCTTCGGTATGTCCGGTAGAACCTCTGGAAACCTGTTTATATTCTGGGTTTTTAACCTGTCCGCCGGTATAACCAGAAACGGCATCGCGCACGCCTGGCAGTTTTTCAAACCCAGCCTCAATACACCAGAAACAACCGCCAGCAAAAGTCGCTATCGCCTCACCTTTTGCCATTTCGTTATCCGTAGGCATTTGTTCCGCATTAATGGTTGTCAGCGCCGTCACTGCTAACCCGCAAATAAAAGCAGCAGAGATCAAACCAGTTTTCCAAAAATTACTCTTCATTGCTTTCCCCGAATGGTTAAATTCAAATTTATATTGAGTCATTAATTTGACTACAGATGCACAGTGCATGAGAACAAAACGGTAGAATCCTCACAAATCTATAACATCTCTTTAACATCAACGTGAGCAGGGCAACACGGGAGGCTCTAGAGCATGTTATCAGGCCTATTACGATGAGTCATGAGTCATTAATACAATGTTACTGCCGCCTCACGTTGAACGGCAGTGATGGCTTTATCTATGCTTATCAGCATGATAATCTGCCTTAAGTAAGCGGTTTCTTAAGGCATTGAATTCATCCCAATTCGCTATATTAATAGCAAAATCGACATCTCTTGTACCCCGTTCTATTTTTGAATCAAAGCCGTAAACCAAGACTAAATCTCGCGCCATCGCCCCCACCACAAGATAATCAATATCTAA
>CAZUAW010000275.1:0-3439 GCA_964618535.1 uncultured Thiotrichales bacterium | reverse complement strand
TAACGCCTTGCTCACCGGCAAATTAGGAGCGCAGCGAGTAATTTATCCGTGTGCAGCAACTTGTTACATGTTTTGTTCGTCATTACCGCTTACACTTTCTATACTGATTGCCTTCCAGCCCCATTCGGATCTTTTCTTATTGTAATTTAGAACCGCCTGACCGATGACAAAGTCGCCTTCACTAATACTATTTTCTCTTATCAAAGGCGGTGGAATAAATATTCCATCATCGGTGAATCCCATACCGTTTTCTTCTCGAATATCGTCGCTAAAAGGCTTCAAGATACTGCTTGGAATGGGTTTTGTTGTTCTGGAAGATGTAAGTACCCTGTAACGGGTTCCTTGCCTGCTTGTGTACTTGGCTAAACGTAATGAAATCGCATCGCCTTCTTTGAACCTTTCAGGCAGATCTGAAAAATGAATCACGCCATCAATTGTTCTACTGATCATAAAGTGTATTAGTTTTTTGCTTGTATTGACGTGGTCTACAATTCCAATTTGCTGCTCAAAAATATCCCAGTCTTCATTTGAGGCACGTTCTTCAATGGCATACACCTGGAATCGGTTTTCTCTATCGGGCTCGCCTTTGATCTTTAAAGCGGCTCCTGGTTTACCTGCTTCAAAAGTTAGTTTTGATTCAGGAATTGTAACTTCCATAGGTAGTGAACTTGATTGAACGTAAAGTTTGCGTTTAGCTTTATCTTTTTTGCCTTCGATAACAAATGTGTCACCTAGCACTGCATTCATCCAAGGTAAATCACTGTATAAAAGCTCCTCTGCATAGGAGGCTTTATCTAAGTAGAGCTGATGATTCGATTTACTGCTGATAGCGCCTTGATACCAAGTGCTGCGCATGAGTATTTCTGCTGATTCAGGGATTTTTTGATTATTCTCTGATCGATAATTGACAAGTTGATCAACTTCCAATTTGGCTTCTGAAGCTAGGCCGTTTTTTGAAAGGAGTTCCGCAAGCTTGATTTTAACTTTGCCAACAAAATTAATGTCTGTTGAGCAAAGTAATGCCTTGCAGTAACAAGAAATTGCCATATCAAGAGAGTTTGATTGATGAATATCTCCGAGAAGCTCCCATGCCCAGTAGTCGTTAATCTTATTTTTAACAACTTCCAGGCCATAGGAAAAAGCTTCATTACTTTGCTTTGTTGCCATCAATGCTCTGGCTTTACTCAGTTTGAGCCAGATATTATCTGGATATTTATCAATACAATCATTGATATAGGGGAGCAGATAGATTAGTTCTTCGTAAGCATCATTTGTGAAAGAATCTTTACTGGCGTGTTGAATAACACGTTCTGCTAGAGACGGATATGAATTTCCATCATCAGAAATATATGGATCGTAGTCCTCTGGGCGAAGATTTTCTAAACCCCATATGCGAGCAAATGTTCCCATATTTAACTTGCCTTCTTTAGCTATTTTGTCTGCTAATTGAAGAATGCAAGTGTGCAACAGAGATGGTTTTTCCGTTTTTAGTTTGAGGTAGTCATTAATGAACCTCTTCGCGCCATTGAAGTTGGCCGGCGCTTGTTCTGTCATTCCTTTTGCGACACGGTATAGCTCCCACGCTAAGCCGGTTTGAACGTCAATAGATTGATCTCCATTATTGTATATACGTTTATAGAGATTTAACGCTCCATGATGATCGCCTTGCTTGCTTAGCGATTTTGCTTTGAGAATTTCTTGGCCATTGGGGTTGCACAGCCTGAGTGCATACTCCCTTTGGTCCGTTAGTATTTTGTCAGATGCGTCGATGTTCAAGTTTCGAAGTTGATCAGAGTAGTGAGGAAGATTTTCGCTTCTACCAGATTGTGCGTCTCTTTTTATTAAATCGATTACGCACCATGCAAAAGCTTTTATATCCCATTCATCGTTATCTGGTTTGTTTATCAGCTCAATCGCCATTTTGTAGGCTTCATCAAGCTTGCCCTCCTTGCGGTTAGAAAACACATCCCTGCTAGTGATCACGAGCTTAGCCCTTCCGTTATAACAGTCTGAATTTCAGAAACTAATGTATCTGATGTGCAGAAATTATTGACTGGTGCGTACTTGGTGAATTGATTCTTCCCGTTATAAAAAATGTCAATTACGGCACATTCTTCAGATTGGGTAAATGTGTAGCGCTGTTTCCAATCCATTGACTCAACATTGTTGATCTTGATTCCTCGCTCACTAACAAGAGGGGTAAGTCTTGCATGAAATTCGTTTAGAAACTCTTCGCCGAATTTGAAGTCAGAACCGGAGCCTGAAGCTTCTGGTACAATAAGCATTCCATTGATCGGTGAAAGGATTTCTATTAATTTGAGGCCAAGGTCTGATTGTGTGGGGGCGGTAATTCTCGTGATTTTCCCTTTTCCGTTATAGCCGATATCGATTCTCGTTATCTCACTATTTGCTTCAAAAAAATAAATTTCTAGGTTCTGACCTTGGCTAACATCTTGGATCTTTACGTCGGAGCCCTTTAATAGTCTTCGAATTCGTCCTAATACCTCAAGTGAAAAGTATGCATGAGATGGGATGCCGAAGTTATTGTCTTCTTCCGTGCAAGTGTGGTTGTCACAGGTGTTTACATTTTGATGGTTTCCCTTTGAAGTATCCTGGCTGCTTACCTTAGAGCTTAAAGTGTTTGGAGAGTTAACTGCTTTGATGCCAGCACCAATCTTTATATTTGGCGGGTCTAAAAGGTATAGGTTTTTCGATGTTCTGGTGATTGCCGTATAGAGCCAGCGAAAGTAATCAGCAGATAGCTGGCTCTGATGTGTTTTACATTTCACAAACACATGATTCCATTCGCTGCCCTGTGCTTTATGGCAAGTAATTGCATAGCCAAACTTAAGCCTCAAAGCATTAAAATATGAATCTGATCGCAGAGTTTCTTTGAATTCCAAACTTCCACGCTTTAAATGTGGATGACGGATGCAAAATTCCAAATACAAGGCCTTGCTTTCATCTGAAGCAAGACCTGGGTGTTCGCTGTAAAGTAAGTCTTCTAGAATTTTTGCGTTGAAGAAATGTGGGGTTCCGTCTAAATCTTTGAAGCCAATATTGACGTCTTTAAAAGCTAACGAAACGGAAATTTCTTCAACTTCATTCGTTTCTGAGTTCTTTCTACGCAAGGTTATTTGTCTGCGCTCGGTTGGACTTAAAATCTCTCTGACCAGGCCGAAGTCACCATTTGATATAAAGAACCCATAAGCATTGCTGTTGCTTACAGCCATCACTTTATCGCCCGCAGAAATCTCAAGATTATCTGGGAAAAAATGCTGTCTTATTTTGCGGTTATAGGCAGCAACATCAGAATTCGAATGCGCTAGAACTATAGATTCAGCGTTAATTTTTCTATTGCAGGATTCAAGGTATACATCTAGCAAGTCTTGATGGCTTACGTTGATGATATCTGGATAGCTTGTATCTATTGATAATT
>CAZUAW010000274.1:0-3476 GCA_964618535.1 uncultured Thiotrichales bacterium | reverse complement strand
TGGCGAACTCCAATTCAATCTGTTCTACGAAAGGTCGCGCAACATAGCAGAATCAGGTGGGTCGTACAAGCCAAAAGGGACAAAAACCGCTTCTGGTCAGTTACCGGTCTTTAACTTATAGTCTAGTTATGGACATTGTATTTATTGAAGATCTCCGCATAGATGCCACCATCGGCATCTATGACTGGGAGAAAAGTATCAAACAAACGCTGTCATTCGACATTGAAATGGCAACCGATATCCGCAAAGCCGCTGCCTCTGACGAGATTGAAGATGCGCTGAATTATAAGGCGGTTTCAAAGCGGATAATTCAGTTTGTGGAAGCATCCAAGTTTCAGCTGGTGGAAACGCTGTCTGAAAAGATCGCTGAGATGATTTTAAAAGAGTTTGAAGTTTCCTGGCTAAAATTAACGCTGAACAAGCTTGGCGCAGTACGAGGCTCACGCTCTGTGGGTATTCGAATTGAGCGAGGCGAAAAACCCTGATGGCAGCGGTGTATGTGAGCATTGGCAGTAATATCGAGCGAATCAGGCATATTGGCGCTGGTATCGCTGCGTTGGAACAAGCCTTTGACGAGCTACGCCTTTCTCCCATCTACGAAACTCCAGCAGAAGGATTTGAGGGGGATGCCTTTTATAATCTAGTGGCAGGGTTTGAGAGCAACGAACCTCCGCAGCGTCTCAATGCGCTTTTTAAGATCATTGAAGACCACTTTGGGCGTGTGCGTGGGGGTGAGAAGTTTTCATCCAGAACGCTGGATATCGATCTCTTACTGTATGGCGATGAAGTTATCGACTCAGATGGCGTTCAAGTGCCTCGTAATGAGATTGAACGCTATTCATTTGTGTTACAGCCATTAGCGGATTTACTGCCTGATCAGACCTATCCTGGCCGTAAGGCGACATTCCTGGAGATGTGGTCAAAAGCCGTGGCAGAGGGTGAAATGAAAGCCGCCCCCGTGGTAGAGCTGGCAAAACCTACATAATTAGCTTGATCCAGCGCTGACGCACATAGCCGGGCAATTTGAGCTGATCAAATATTGCTTCCAGCGCTGCTTCGTCACCGCCCGCCAATGTGAGACCGCGCTGCTGGTCGATCTGGGCATCGCAATACACGCCGGTAATCTTTCTGGCGGTGAGAATCTCCTCCCGATTTTCCTCAATCAATCGTTCGATACGCTTGGCACCGCGCAGCTTTGAACTGCCGATCTCTGGGATTCGGCTCAGCAAATTCTCGATATTATCGAATTTATTGAGCAGCTTAACGGCAGTGGCGGCTCCGACACCAGGTACACCGGGAATGTTATCCACCTTATCCCCTGCAATTGCCAGCAAGTCTGCTATTTGATCCGGGCGAACACCATGTTTCTTTTTTACTCCAGCACTATCGAGCTTGATGTTTTTGCCATATTCCCACCAGAGATCACTGCTTTTGATCAACTGCGTAAGGTCTTTATCGCCGGTAATCACATGGATTCGATAGCCCTGACTCTGCAAGTACTTCGCCCAGCTACCGATTAAATCATCGGCCTCATAGCGGTCGCTGCCGAATTCTGCAATGCCAGCAGCGCGTAAAAATTGCCGACAAAGTTGAAATTGGTATTTCAATTCAACAGGCGCGGGATCGCGATTGGCTTTGTAAGGTGGGTAGATCTCGTTACGAAAAGAGGATTTAAGACTTTCATCGAATGCAAAGCCAATATGCTCAGGCTGTTCTCGGCTCAACAAATCAGCGGCAAAATTCAAAAATCCGAGCACCGCGTTAATCGGGCGGCCATCCACATCCACCAAAGTGTCAGGCAAGACAAACCAGGATTTAAATACATAGATGCTGGAATCAACCAGCCAGGCGGTCTGCTTTATTGACGGAGTCTCCATGCAAGCCATCCTGAGATGGGAATGCCAACAATGGCAGTGGCAACAAACCAGAACGGGTGTGGAATACTGACCGTAGTAACGACCGCAGCGACGAGCATCAATACGGAGATAGTCGCCGCAAACCAAAAGTGGCGACTTTTTGCAATCAGCAACCCAATGCTGGAGCCAATAAATGTGCCCAGAAACCAGGCCGCCAAAACAAATGAAAACGCCGCAACTGGCATACTTTTAAGCATCGCTTTGACGGCAGCCATATCGCTGTAATCAATATTTTCTGGCGGCGGAAAAACAAAGTGCCCCAGTCGTTCCACAACGGCGACGGTAGCTACAGCTGTGAACAGCCCCACCAAGACCGCTAAAATTTTTCTAATCACGCATCTATCCCGTCATGAATAACCTCTTCCGGCGATAAAATCCGCTCTTGAATAGCGCGCCAAACACCATCATCTTCCTTCTCGATCACCACTTCCAGGCCATGCTCTTTAACGTCCTCACCTCTGGCTTTGATGCACTCAATGGTTTTGAACATAATCCGCTGTACATTCCCAGCAACAAACGAAAATCCGCGATAGGAAACCTCTTCCAGCGCCTTGTCTGCAAACTCTTTGCGGCACGCCTTCTCCCAGGCAGCATAGTCAACCACTTCCACCTCGGGTACGCCGCGTACAGCAACTTTGCGCGAGATCAGATTCATATGTGCATCAAAATCTAATGCCGTAGCCGTTTTGGCACTGTCTTCAAGCCATTGGCGAGCCGTTGCTTCATCCGCATCGCGATGATTTTGCCCTTCAGTGACCACGGGGATGGGAATGTTTTTCATAGTACTCATGCATGACTTCTCTAATAAAATCGGGATAGTTTTGCGAATCCATCTCGCGCATCCCTTCAGTAAAAAATGCTGGTGCTTCGTGCGGGATCGCCATCACCAGATCATCAAACACTCGAATCATGGTTTGTCGACTGTGCGAGCGCGTTGCGGTGATTCCTCGGTTAACCTGTAACAAACGCCAGGGTCTGCGTGGGTTCTCAACGCCGAGGTCGTGTTTTATCACATCTGTGCAACTCGCGGCGACTCGCCCCATGAAATCGGCCATATTTGCCAGCGTGCGGTGATCCGAAGTTGCATTGGCTTCGGCGGCAATCGCATCGACTACCGGTTCCAAAATTACAATGCGGCCATGATTGGTCATAATCCAGTCAGCCACACCAATGGTGATTGCCGCCAAAGCGATATTGGTTTCGACTAATTTCTGTTCGCGGGCAACTTCACCAAGATGATTGATCAAACCCAACCCAAACTCGCCCAGCTCGGTAATTTCTGTCGAGCTAATGTCAGGGTCAGCAGAGCCATTGGCCATTTCCAGTTGTTTTTGAATACTGAGAAACTGCTGGAACCCGGCAATCAATTCAGTCGATTCTTGATTCTCTGTTTTAGCGCTACCTGCTAACTTAAAATTACTGCTAACAGCATCGAACAAGGCTTGTAATTCGCCTGGTAAGGGAATGAACCGATGTTTTCGTAGCGCAGCATTCATATCACCAGTGTACAAGATTTCTATAGCTGATAGCGCTTGATCTCAACCTAACAAACGAACTTAA
>CAZUAW010000273.1:0-3495 GCA_964618535.1 uncultured Thiotrichales bacterium | reverse complement strand
TTAATCGGTTCAGCGACCATAGTTTTAGGAGTGGTTGTCATTAGCGAGCATGCAGCTTTGATTATTTAAGGGCGGATTTAAGAATCTCTTACCAGCAATTTAATTAATCATTTTCATGATCTTGCTGACGTAATTCCGAGTCTCTTTGTAAGGCGGTACGGTGTTGTTGTATTTTTTTACAGCGCCTGGGCCCGCATTGTATGCGGCGAGTGCGAGTCGTTTGTCCTGTCCGAATTCGTCTAGCATCATGCGTAGGTATTTCACGCCGCCCGCCATGTTTTGTTCAGGATTAAATGAGTCTGTTACGCCGAGCATGCTGGCGGTTTTTGGCATGAGTTGCATCAAGCCCTGAGCGCCGACGCTGGAGAGTGCCTTGGGGTTGTAGCAGGATTCTGCGGTGATGACGGCTTCTATTAGCGCTTTGTCGATACTGTGTGTTTCTGATAAACGGGTGATGGTTTTTGCATATCGCTGAATGCGTTTTTGAGCTTTTTTGCTGCTTAATTTGCATCCTCCGGTGACGGCAGGTGGAGGAGGGCGGCCGTAGAATTTTGTGGAGACTAACGCGTTGCCCATTGAGGTGTGTCGATCCGTGAATAACGGTACGCCTTCAACCGTTGCGTATTGGTAGACACGATCACCAGCGGTTGCGGAAACCGAGAGGATATTGAGGGCGAGGAGGTATAGTAGCCGCATGCTTGTTATTCTGTGCCGATGAATTTATTAGTCAGCGCATAAAGTACCGCTAAATGTCTCTATTTAACAGTCTCTTAAGGCATCTTTCCGACGGGAAGCCACATCTTTTAAGCGATTTGGCGTCGCAGCTGCACATTGATGAGCAATCTTTGTCAGCAATGTTAGCGGAATGTCAGTCCGATGGGTTGGATTTACAGTGGGATGAATGTGTTCGCTGGCATGACCCTACTGAACCCTTGAGTCGTTCTAAAATACGCCACGCGATGACGAGTCGCTTCAATGGTGAGGTGTCTGTCGCATACAAGGTGGGTTCCACCAATCAGCAGTTGCGTGATGATTTTCAGCATCAAAAAATATGGCTGGCTGAAATGCAGAGTTCTGGTAGAGGCCGACGTGGTCGTCGCTGGTTTTCGCCACCTGCGGCGAATATTTATCTTTCACTCGGTTGGCGTTTTAATTCAACGGTTACCGAGCTTAGCGGATTGAGCCTTGCGGTCGGGATGAAATTGATTGAAGCGTTACAGCCCTACGCAAAAGGGAAGTTGGCAGTAAAATGGCCCAACGATATCTACCTGGATGAGCGCAAGCTGGCGGGTATATTGATTGAATCTGTTCCGCGTGGTGAAAGCCAAACCGAGATGATTATCGGCATTGGTGTGAATGTTTCGATGCAGTCTGCGGATCAGCTCGACCAGCCCTGGACTTATTTAGGCCGCAATCAGGATAGACTGGATCGAAATCTTTTGGTTGCCGCTATCCTGGACGCATTATTCAATTTTCTTGCTGATGATACGATGCTTGCTGGCGAGTTGATTGATACTTATATTCAGCATCATTGGGCTGATTATGATGTGCTGGAGGGGCGCTCAGTGTCGGTGATAGACGGCGAGCAAGAGTTACTCGGAGTGGCTGCCGGTATTGATGAGCATTACAATTTTCTATTGCGAACCCCAGATGGTTTACGTGCTTTTTGTTCGGCCGATGTGAGTTTGCGATTAGCGCGGGAAACCTCTGAATGAAACGAATCTTCCTCGATCTTGGCAATACTCGTTATAAATGGATCAGTAGCGATGAGTTGGAAAAAGGTTGCGTTACCTTTCGATCTTATCCAGAGACCGAACCGGCATTAGACGTTGTTCGATCCATTCAGGGGCAGTGTGAATATGCACACTTGATCATTGCGAGTGTAAAAGGAAAAGTTTTTGATCAGCAGCTCAGCAAGCATTTATCGAATCAACAATTGGCTCATGAGTGGTTATCAATAGGTGAATCTCCATTGATTCCACCCGCGTATGCAGATTGGTCGCAATTTGGTATTGATCGCTATTTAAACCTGGTAGCGGCCAAAGATGCTTATGATTGCCCGTTGCTGGTGATATCGGCTGGCACTGCGGTTACACTGGATTTACTCGATACCGCTGGCTTACACGCTGGTGGGTGTATTTTTCCCGGTCTTAAACTATTGCAACAAAGTTTGTCGGTTGCAGCGGCCCAAATTGAGGATGTTTCCTTAAACCTAGAAAAATCAGTTGGATCTAGGTTAAATGGAATAGTATTAGGCAAGTCCACAGCCGATGGGGTTGCTGGCGGTACTCAGACAGGATTTGTAGGTGCAATTAACCACATCGCCACAGAAATGCAGAAAGAAATTAGCAGCGACGTCACAGTTTTGCTCACTGGTGGTGACGCCATGTCGCTGAATCAAACAATAACGCTTCCAACCAGGGTCGATTCTCTCTTATTATTCAAGGGAATGGATAAAGTGAGCCGGACAAAGGCATGAGAAATATCGTATTTGCATTACTTGCAGTCAACATTTTGTTTTTCCTGTGGCCAAAGGATAACCAGCAACCGCGGCCACCATTAACCCGTGGAAAAGATCGGTTGCCGATGCTGATTCAATTGGTTGAGGTAGATGAGCGTCCGGTTAATTCCTCGATGGTTCCAGAGAAGTTTCTGCCACGCGTACAAGCGCCACCTCGAACCGTCCGGGTTGCTGTGCCCAAACCTCAATTCACACGTATCAAAGTGCCTGCACCAAACACATCAAAAATCGCAGCATCAACCAGCGAGACCCAGGAGATACCAGCTTCTGCTGAAGCCAAACCTGCTGAGCCAATGGAAATCGCGGGTTTGCCGGATCTTGCGATAAACACAGCAGAAAATGCACCGCTCTCAGCAGCAACACTGAGTTGTTTTACGCTTGGGCCATTTGCTGACAAGAAGGCTGCCGGCGCTGCCAGTGCTGAACTTAGAACGGTGGGTGCAACAACGTCCAGCAGGGTTGCCAATGAACGCAGAACCCGTGGGTATTGGGTCTATCTACCTTCTCAGGATTCGCGTGAAGCCGCGCTGCAAAAGGCCGAAAGTCTGGCAGCCAATGGGTTTTCTGATTACTTCGTCGTGGCGGATGGACAACATGATAATGCCATTTCACTGGGCTTGTTCACTTTGAAAAAAGGCTCAGAGAGGCGCGTAGCGAAGCTTAAATCAATGGGCTTTAATGCCAAGGTAGAAGTGCGTTTCACCGACTTGAGCGTCTACTGGCTTGACTATGAAATAGATCACGACCTTGACTGGCCTGCTTTTATCAAAGAAAACTTCCCAAAAGGTCGAGTCGATCAACTAAAACGTAGCTGCACGTGATTGCGATTTTTCTACGGCTAAAGTATGATTCCGCAGCTCCCGTTATTGGGGGTAGAAAACCTTGCCGGCGTAGCTCAGTTGGTAGAGCAACTGACTTGTAATCAGTAGGTCCCGTGTTCGACTCATGGTGCCGGCACCATACAAAATAAAGGC
>CAZUAW010000272.1:0-3496 GCA_964618535.1 uncultured Thiotrichales bacterium | reverse complement strand
AGCCTGTCGAAGGAAGCCTGTCGAAGGAAGCTTGTCGAAGGATGACATTCCATATTCTTTTCACGCCCAAGGGGCGGAGAATTATCTCCCCAGAGATTAAAAACAATAATGCCAGATTATTCGCCTTCAGCGGTAAACCCAAAAGCTTTATCGTGAACGTAAACCAACTTGCAGTCCTCAATATATTTTGCATCATGAATTCGACCCACTTTAATATAACCTGTATCGCCTTTGTTGAGAATAATTTGCGGGCCGTCGGCGACAAGCTCTCCCGCTGCTTTTGTAAAAAACTGGATTGACATTTTTCCTTCAATGACAACCGTCATATCATCACCTGGGTGAGAGTGTGGCGGCTCTTCAGAACCTGCATCCCAGCGCTCCAGCATGACTTCAGCGCCGTCCGGGTTCGTCGGATAGGTGGTTCGAAGCGTAAAACCTGCAGGTGTATCAGGGATAGATGCATGATGTTGCCAAACATTGGAGGTATCTGCTGTTACTTCTTGCGTAGTGCTCACACTCATAAATTTGTCCTTAGCTCGGGTATTGGTCTGCGGTTTTCGAATAGCCTCATCTTCCCATGTAGCGTGTATTTTCTCTATATCTGGCCCGTCGTTTGTGGGCAATAACAAAGTATCGCTATGCCACTGTAATAGCAGGACTATTTCTGATCCTTGGCGGTGATACTCTTGGATAGAATGGACTTAAAATGACCCTTCATGAATTTTCAGCGGTTCCGATTAGCGTGAAACTGGAAGAAGACGGCTAAATCGGGCACAATCACGCCCAATTTTCTTGCGCGAATTTTTGGTTTTTGGGCTGTTGATACTCAACCAGACAGTTACCTCACAACCTGAAACTCCGCTTCCACGCTTTTGCGATTGTTATTGAGGATAACCATGATCAAACCATTAGGCTCAGATGAGCTAAATCCGCTGTTTGTTTCCGACACTGAGAAACATCAAGCACTGACTAAAGAAGCGGGAGGTCTGCCTTCCATTATTGTGAGTTCTGCGGCAGCTGCCAATGCTGTAATGCTCGGTGGTGGTTACTTTAACCCACTTACTGGCTATATGAATGTCGCTGACGCTCAAGGCGTTTGCGATTCCATGCAGATGACCGATGGCACTTTCTGGCCAACACCTGTTTTGAATATGGTTTCCGATGTCTCGGACATTAAAGATGCCAAGCGTATCGCGCTGCGTGATCCTAATGTCGATGGCAATCCTGTGGTCGCGGTAATGGACGTTGATGCTATCGAAGAGATCTCCGATGAGCAGCTCAAAGCCATGGCGAACAAGATTTACGGCACCGAAGATGCTGAGCATCCCGGTGTTGAAACCTTTCTAAGCGTCGGTAACTTTGCGATTTCAGGCCCTATCGAAGTACTGAACTACTCATACTTTGAAACGGACTTCCCAGATACTTTCAAAACTGCGGTAGAAATTCGCGCGGATATTGAAGCCAACGGCTGGAAGAAAATTGTTGCCTTCCAAACCCGTAACCCAATGCACCTGGCACACGAAGAGCTTTGCCACATGGCAATGGATCGTCTTGGTTGTGATGGGCTGGTTATCCACATGCTACTCGGCAAGCTCAAAGCTGGCGATATTCCTGCGGATGTTCGTGATGAAGCGATCCGCAAGATGGCCGACCTGTACTTTCCGCCAAACAGCGTGATGGTGACCGGTTACGGTTTCGACATGCTCTACGCTGGCCCTCGCGAAGCGGTACTACACGCGGTTTTCCGCCAGAACATGGGGGCGACGCATTTTATTATCGGTCGTGACCACGCTGGCGTTGGCGATTACTACGGTGCTTTTGATGCTCAGACCATTTTCGATAACGAAGTGCCTGAAGGCGCGCTTGATATCGAGATCTTCCGTGCTGACCACACCGCCTATTCCAAGAAATTGAACAAGGTTGTGATGATGAGCGAAGCCCCTGATCACGAGAAAGAAGACTTTGTATTGCTTTCTGGTACCAAGGTCAGAGAAATGCTCGGCGAAGGTAAAGCACCACCGAAAGAATTCTCTCGCCCAGAAGTGGCAGAAATTCTCATCAACTATTACAAAAGCCTCAACGCTTAATTCATATTAACCAGTAGGAGTGGTGCCTTGCCGCAGCAAAGCACCACTCCAACACTAATTTACGGAGTTTTTTATCATGTCTAAAAATGCATTTTATGCTCAGTCTGGCGGTGTCACATCCGTCATCAACGCATCCGCTTGTGGCGTTATCCAAACCGCACGCAAACATTCCGATAAAATCGGCACAGTCTACGCAGGCCGTAACGGTATTATCGGCGCACTCGAAGAAGACCTGATCGACACCAGCAAAGAGTCTGATGAAGATATTGCTGCGCTCATGCACACCCCGTCAGGCGCATTTGGCTCTTGCCGCTTCAAGCTCAAAAGCCTGGAGAAAAATAAGCGCGAATACGAACGTCTGATCGAAGTGTTTAAAGCCCACGATATTGGCTACTTCTTTTATAACGGTGGCGGCGACTCCGCTGACACTTGCTACAAAGTTTCCCAACTTTCCGAGAAAATGGGTTACCCCGTACAAGCGATCCACGTACCCAAAACAGTGGACAATGATTTACCCATCACTGACAACTGCCCTGGTTTTGGTTCAGTGGCAAAATACATCGCCGTTTCCACATTGGAAGCAAGCTACGACGTTCGCTCAATGGCAAAAACATCTACCAAGATTTTCGTACTGGAAGTCATGGGCCGGCACGCTGGCTGGATTGCAGCGGCAGGTGGTCTAGCCGCTGATGAGAACAACGATATTCCTGTCTTAATCCTGTTTCCAGAAATTGAATTCGACAAAGACAAGTTCATGGCGCAAGTCAAAGCCAAGGTCGATAAATACGACTATTGCAGCATCGTTGTTTCTGAAGGTGTTCATTGGCCGGATGGTAAATTCCTCGCTGAGCAAGGCACACGTGATTCATTTGGCCATGCTCAATTAGGTGGTGCCGCACCCGTTGTTGCCAACATGATCAAAGACGAACTCGGTTATAAATTCCACTGGGCAGTGGCTGATTACCTGCAACGTGCAGCACGGCATTTGGCCTCTAAATCTGATGTTGAACAAGCGTACGCATTAGGCAAAGCGGGTGTTGAAATGGCGCTTGAAGGTGACAACTCCATCATGCCAACGGTTGATCGTATTTCCAGCAAGCCGTACGAATGGAAAATTGGTAAAGCCAATTTATCTGAAGTCGCTAACGTCGAAAAAATGATGCCTGCTGAATATATTTCAGAAGATGGATTTGGTATTACCGATGCTTGCAGAGAATATCTTGAGCCGTTAATTCAAGGCGAAGCGTATCCTCCTTATGAGAGCAACGGCATGCCAAGTTACGTGACACTGAAGAATGAATCAGTCGCGCAAAAGCTGCCGAAATTTGAGATTTAGCATTTGATATAAAACTAACGCTTAGTTTCAACTTAAAAAATCCCCAGTTTTGCTGGGGATTTTTTTGTCTAAA
>CAZUAW010000271.1:0-3509 GCA_964618535.1 uncultured Thiotrichales bacterium | reverse complement strand
CTAAATCAAACGCACTCTAAATGATCGCCCTTTGAGTTTGCCTTTTGCCAGTTTTTTGAGTGCTTGGTTTGCCACTTCACGTTTTACCGCGACGTATGCCCAGGTGGCTGACACTTGTATTTTTCCTATTTGATTGCCTTTTATTCCATTCGCACCAGTTAAGGCTCCGACGATATCGCCAGGGCGGACTTTTTGTTTTTTGCCGCCATCTATCTGCAAGGTTGTCATTGCAGGTTTAGCTGCTTGTTTATTTAGCAGGCTGGTAGAAGGCAGTGGCTCGCCTGACAAGTCGATATCTGCGCCTAGCAGGTCTTTGAGTAGTGCCATGTGATAACTGTCTTTGTCGGTAAACAGTGTGCAGGCTACGCCTTTGGCACCAGCGCGCCCGGTGCGGCCAATTCGGTGAACGTACGTTTCTGGGTCGTGCACTGTCTGGTAGTTGATGACGACATCCAGCGCGTCGATATCCAGGCCACGCGAAGCAACATCGGTTGCTATCAGGATAGAAGCACTTTTATTGCCAAAGCGCACTAATGCCTGATCACGGTCGCGTTGTTCTAGATCTCCATTTAATGCAATGGCACTAAAACCATCGGCATTGAGCGCACTGGCAATTTCTTCTGTTTCCCTTTTTAAATTGCAAAACACCAGAGTTGATTCAGCGCAATGTTGCAATAACAATAAGCGCAATGCGTCCATCCTCTGGTCATGCGCTGTTTGATAAAAGTGTTGCTCTATACTGTCAGCAGTATGCGTTGCTGCCACCTCAATCATCACTGGCTGCCGCATGATTCGCTTGCTCATTGATTTAATTTGAGCTGGAAAAGTGGCGCTAAATAATAAGGTCTGGCGTGGCGATGGTAGCTCATCAACTATCGCATCCACTGAGTCTTGAAACCCCATATCCAACATGCGATCAGCCTCATCTAATACCAAAGCCGTTAACCCTTTAAAATGTAAAGTGCCACGATTTAAGTGATCCTCGATCCGACCGGGTGTACCCACAACGATATGCGCGCCATGTTCAAGCGAACCAGCTTGCGGGCCAAAGGGTACGCCGCCGCAAAGGGTAAGTACTTTTACATTGGGAATTGCGCGCGCCAGGTTGCGGATTTCTGTTGCGACTTGATCTGCCAGCTCACGGGTTGGACAAAGCACCAGAGATTGCACATGAAAACGCGTAGCATCGAGTTGATTTAATAAACCCAAACCAAAAGCCGCCGTTTTGCCTGATCCCGTTTTCGCCTGGCCGATGACATCATCACCCGCCAAAATTGGCGGCAAACTTTGCGCCTGGATCGGCGTCATTATTTCGTATTTTAACGAGTCTAAGCTGGTTAATAATTCAGCTCGTATCTTAAGAGATGAGAAAAGTTGGGATGAGAATGAATCCGTATCCGTCATTTCTTTGTCCACGGCGAATCGCCAGGCGCAGGTTTGTCTGGACGATATTTTCGCTGTACGCCGTAAATAAAATTACGCATCACCTGATCTTTACACTGACGATAATGCTTGTGCCCTACTTTGCGAAAAAATGCACTTAGTTCATGGCGGCTTAATTTCATGTTAGTAAGATCCATGATTTTAAGAATCTCATTATCTTGTAAATCCAGCGCAATTTTTAATTTGCGAAAAATAATATTGTTATTAAGCCGCTGCTCTGGAGGTGGCTGCGCACCTTCGCGTTTACCGCGCCGATGGTTGATTAAACCATTTAAAAATAATGCCAAATCTGCATCCTTAATTTCCTGAAAATCATCAGCGTCGTCTTTCTTTAACCAATTACTCAACTGCTCGCGCGTAACCTTGTGATCAGCTAAAGCAAAAATAGCCATCATTTTGTCATCAGAATAATTAAAGCTGTAACGCAGCCGGCGTAAAATATCGTTGTATGTCATAGTTGGTCTCAATAAAGGCTCAGGCACTACTGAGCACCTCTAGAAATGTAAGCAACCCCAGACGCCCTAAACTCGAACAAGCTGCATCAGCGGCTCAAAAGAATACATGGCAGGTCGGCGACCTGATGCCTCCTCTCTAGTCGTCAGTAACCCGTTATCCAATAACACTCGAGTAAAACGCGCAGCCGATGCTGCCGGAATGCCACTTTTTTGAGTGAAACGATTATTTCGAAATACGGGATTAGTAAAAATATAATCTAATGCAACAACACTCCATTTAGATGCTAGAAGATCTGAAAATTCAATTTTCATTGATTCATAAAGTGAACGAATTTCTTCCGCAATTTCAAGATTTCTAGTCGCTTGTTGATGCACGGCTTCAAGGAAAAACCCACACCAAGCTTCCCAATTTCCGTTTTCCGACACATTACGCATTGTATCTATATACATGTTTTTATGCTCTTCAAAATAGCTACTAATATAAAAATGTGGTGCAGAAATTGTTTTAGCATTCCACATCATTAATGTAATCAGCATTCGACCAATTCGACCATTGCCATCTTTAAAGGGGTGCAGCGCTTCAAATTCAATATGCGCTAACGCTGTGCGAACAAGCACTGGATGGCTGTCGCTTTCCATATAATTGAACAACCCATCTAAACCATCTTGGAGCTTTTCTGGGCTGATTGGGATAAATAGAATGCTCTTTTTATATTTGTCTGCCAAATAGTTCTGCTCATTCTTTAGTTCTCCCGGAGATTTTTTGGCGCCTCGTCCGAATGACAGTAGTTGTTTATGAATGGTTTTTACTAGCGAAATCGAAAGCGGGTATCCAGACTCCATCGCTTGCTGAGCACTACGCAATGCCCGTTGGTATAAAATAGTCTCAACCACCTCTGAACGAACGTTGGTATTGACCGTGTTTTCATCCCCATAATCTGCTTCGTATTGCAGGATTTCATCCATCGTACTGATGGTTCCTTCCATACGAGATGACACTACCGCCTCTTGATTTCGCATCGGCGCCAGCAAAATCTCACTGTTGTGCATACTTTTGAGCATTTGGTCATATCTTGCAATTGCGTCCGTCGCTGCCAGAAGCTGGGGGACAAACGACTCGTAATTGAGGATTTCAGGCGGAAATTTATCGTAGTGATAACGGACTGAATCTTTGAGATCGAGGTTCATAGCAATATTTATCATTAATATTCACCATACATATTGATGATAAATTATCTTGGTGTCAATAATATTGAATATTTGACAGTCAACATGTATTGACTGGTATATATATACACCAACTTCTTTTGTTTATCAAAAATGTCAAAATATGAGAGACAAAAGAAGTTATCATGAAGATATTGATGTCAAAAGCGCTTGATTCTCACACGATGAAGATTTTGAGAAGCAACCAGAATCTCCTCTCATGAGCACCATGGCTGGTGAAAATGGTTTGCTTCAAGGCTGGCCGACCAGGCCAATTATTGACTGCATTGAGTCAGTACCTACAATGATAGCAACATAGAGTAGAGATAATCATGGCGAGCCTGAGTATTAGAAATCTTCCCGGCAAAGTTACCGGTGACAGCGCCTGAGCAGAAATAGGCTTAG
>CAZUAW010000270.1:2159-3520 GCA_964618535.1 uncultured Thiotrichales bacterium | reverse complement strand
CTTTAGCCCGGATATTTCATGAATTCATGTGATGATCGCGCAGGATATTGATTTCACAAGGGATTGTTTTTACGCGTCTCGTATCGGTGATTACGGGCAAGTGAAAAGAATTCCTTGTGGAATCAATAGACAAGCGAGGGCGCATGTAATTCATGAAATATCCGGGTTAGGGAGAGGAATAATAACTTCGGGAAGATGAATAATAACGCAGCAGATCCGCAATGCGGTGCTAATTTTTAATCCTTAGCGGTACTAACCCGAATATTGCATGAAATACTCGGGCTAGCTGCTGGCTTCAGCATCTTCGTCTTCATCGTCGTCTTCTTGATCATCGACGGAATCGTCATCCTCTTCGTCGTCACCGGAATCATTTTCTTCGCTATCGTCAGTGTCTTCTTCATCTATGGCGGCATCTAGCTCTGCTTCCATCTCTGCATCAGTCAGTGGGTGATACGGCGCATCTATTAAGGCCTGGGAGATCGCAGCTTCTTTAGAACTTGGCGCTACCGCAGCACCGTCACTCTCTTGAACATCGTCGCTTTCCGCTTTATCGTCATCTAGTTTCTCAGCTGGTTTGAGCAAATATCGACTTGCCAGCAAACCTATCTCAAACAAAATCCACATTGGAATTGCCAGCAATACCTGAGAAATCACATCAGGAGGTGTCAACAGCATGCCAATCACAAACGCACCAACAATGATGTAGGGGCGCATTTTCCCTAGTTTTTTCGGATTCGTCACACCGCTTGCAACCAGCAATATTGTCGCAACGGGCACTTCAAAAGCGATACCAAATGCCAGAAACAGCATCACCACAAAATCCAGATATCGGTTGATGTCTGTCATCACCTCGACACCATCTGGCACCACGCTGGTAAAAAATCCAAAAATCAGCGGGAAAACCACATAGTAGGCGAATGCCATACCGAGATAGAACAAAATCACGCTGGAAGCCAGTAACGGTACAGCCAACCTTTTTTCGTGACGATACAGCCCTGGTGCGATGAACGACCAAAGCTGATGCAATAAGAACGGAATCGTGATCACAACTGACAACATCAGCACTAACTTGAATGGTGCTAAAAATGGCGAGGCAACGTCGATAGCGATCATCGAACTGCCTTCTGGTAAATGCTGGGTAAGCGGCCCGGAAAGGAAGGTATAAAGCTCGTTTGAAAACGGAAAAAGTACCGCAAACCCCACAAGAATGACGATGACCATGCGCAGAACCCGGTCGCGTAATTCGATCAAATGCGCCAGAAAACCCATTTCTGTTTTCTCTTGTGCCGGTTGCTCTGCCTGATTTTCAGCTTTAGCCATTAATCCTTACCAGCAGATTCATTTTTACCGTCGTCTTTTTT
>CAZUAW010000270.1:0-2059 GCA_964618535.1 uncultured Thiotrichales bacterium | reverse complement strand
GTCGTCTTTTTTAGTGCTGGTTTTTCCAATTTCTTTTTTCAGCTTATTTTTTGAAGCCGACTTTTTCTTGTTTGTCTTTGGTTTTTTCTTCTCTTCCGTGTTCAAGCTGGTTTCCAGCAGTTCTTTGGTTTCCTGCACAACGTCAGTGGCTTCTTTTTTGGTGTCGGAAATGAGATCTTTCAGCTCTTCAATCTCGGTGCTTTGTTGATTGAGAATTTTTTCAAGCTCATCAGTACGGAATTCACGCTCAATATCGGAGCGCACACTGGAAAGGTAACGCCGACCTTTGCCGACCCAGTAACCCACTTTTTTCGCGACCACAGGCAATCGCTCAGGGCCAAGTATTAATAGCCCAAGCACCGCAATAACAGTAACTTCCCAGAAGCCGGGGTCAAACACAGTCGCTTAAACCTTGTCTTTATCCTTGCTGACTTCGGCATCGACAACGCGATTGACCTTGCCATCTTTATCCAGTTGCTTTTTCTCTTCTGCAGCCTTATCGCCATCGGACATCGACTTTTTGAAGTTTTTAATTGCTCCGCCCAGATCACCACCGACATTCTTTAACCGCTTGGTACCAAAAATCATCACCACGATCAACAATATTAACAACAACGACCAGGGACTGATTCCACCAAAACCCATAATTAACTCCAAAAGTTAAGTTTTCAAGGCTCACTATCGACGTGAACCTAAAATAAAATTCAAGACAAAATCAGCTTTCTGCTCGACTTGCCTTCTCTGCATGGCCAGAAACACCAAAACGGCGATCAAGCTCTGCCAATACCTGCTCAGGCCGTAAATCCAAATGCGCCAGTAATACCATACTATGAAACCACAAATCAGCGGTTTCATAAATAACCTTGTCGGCATCCCCATCTTTAGCCGCCATCACTGTTTCGGTGGCTTCCTCACCAATCTTTTTCAGGATCTTATCCAGCCCCTTGTCAAAAAGACTGGCGACATAAGATTCGTCTGGACTGGACTGCTTGCGGCTCTCAAGGACATCCGCAAGCTGTGAGAGGGTTTTATCTGATGCGGGCATCATGATTGTATAGGCTGTAAATCACCATTTTAAACGGTATTCCTTACTGTGTCTCTATTGATAATTTAGAACAAAGCATGGTTGCCGGCATTCACATATTAATCTCAGAATAAATATTCAACCAATAAGTTGACAATATTGATCGCAATCCTATAATAAACCATATGGTTGAATATAATGAAAATGACTCGGGAGATCGCAACCTCCGTGATAATGCTGCGCTTTCTGAGCTATTCAAAGCAGTTAGCGATACCACACGCCGCGCGCTCCTGACGCAAATCTGCCAGCAGGGGCCAAGCCGAGTGACTGATTTAGCAAATGACTATGAGATGTCACTCAACGCAATATCCAAACATATCAAGGTGCTGGAAAAAGCCCAGCTTGTTACCCGCACCAACATTGGTAGAACCCATTGGATCGAGGCCGATCTGGGTCGCGTCAATAAGATTGAAAATTGGTTTAAAGCACTGAAGTCAATTTGGGAATTACGCTTAAACAAACTTGATGAACTAATCGGAACTGGAGATAAAGAAGATGACTGATTTAACGGTAAAACTAAATAAAACGATTCATGCGCCCATCGAAACAGTATTCGATGCGTGGCTGGACCCAAAATTACTTGCGAGGTTTATTTTACCTGCGCCAGGCATGCCAGAACCAAAAGTTGAAAATGATCCTCAAGAAGGCGGTAAATTCGTCATTATTATGGAGGTTGGAGACGATAAAATTCCTCACAGCGGTGAATATTTGGAAGTTAATCGTCCTGAGCGCTTGGTCTTTACCTGGGCATCACCCTGCTCAATCGATGACAGCACCGTCACCTTGGAATTTTCTGCGATTGATCAGAGTACAACCGAAATTAAGCTGACGCACATTCGTTTTATCGACGAAGAAACCCGTTCAGATCACGAAGGTGGTTGGAGTAATATTCTCGACAAACTGGACGAAATTACGTCTTGATTTGCATTTAAGCGGTGCGACATTCGCGCCCTCCTCTAATGTGTAGAAGTTTAG
>CAZUAW010000269.1:0-3560 GCA_964618535.1 uncultured Thiotrichales bacterium | reverse complement strand
CAACTTCATACGCACGAATCCCAATCAAGCTTTTTCACCTCCTAATCAGCCAAACTCATTCGGAGACAGCCTAACTGAACCGCATGACAATTCGTCCCGCCGGGGACCAAACCATCCAGTCATACAGCTCCCAACCCCAACGCATCCTTATAAGCCAGCGCGCTCCTCTGTGCAGTATAAGGCTCAGCACCTTGCATCAATTGCTCAGCAGATAAGGGGCTATCAAGAGTAGACCGCATCGCGTCCGCAAGCGCTTCAATTTCATCAACAGGCACCAGCTTGCCATACTTGCCATCCTGAAGAATCTCCCGAGGGCCACTCGGACAATCAGTGGAAACCACAGGCAGGCCTAAGGCCAAAGATTCAGCAACAACATTACCAAAGCCTTCCCAGCGTGAGCTGAGGACAAATACATCCGCATTACGCATAAACGCATATGGATTTTCTTTAAAACCAATCAAGGCAACATCACCATTCACACCAAGCTTCTCAGCCAAACGTATCAAGCGATCCTGCTGTCGACCCGCACCGATAATTACAAGACGGCAGTCTCTTTGTTTACGCAATTCCGCAAAGGCATTTATCAACAAATAAAAGTTCTTTTGTCGCCCTAGCCTTCCTACACCTAGGACAATCGGTTTGTCTTTTTGCACAAACCAGGGATGATCAGGAGCAGCCATCGACTGTGGTATCAACTTATCGGTTACCACAGGATTAGGAACAATTTTAACCTTTGCCGGAGCAATACCTGTCATCTCCAAAACATCGACTGCAACCCCATGCGATATGGCAAGCACACCGTCCGCAGCCTGGTAGAGATGCTTCATCTTTTTTCTTATACGCCAGCGCTTCAAAAAATTAACACTCTTCAAACGCTGCGTCATATTCACCACGGAGCGAAAGTAGACCTTGGTACTTGACTGCGACTGATCTCGCGCTTCAATTGCCAAACCATAAGAAGAGTCTTTAGCACACAACAATACCGCCGGCCGATCCTGCTTGAGATAGGCCACCGTGTTATCAACAATATTGGCTTGAGCAAAAGAATCCAGACCCACCACATTAACCTGTTCCGACATACTGGACAGATAGGGGCGCTTGTCAATATTGCTTAAAACAAAATCAACACTCACACCCAACCTCGCCAGCTCGCTGGCAAGATTCACCATCATGCGTTCCACCCCGCCATTATCAAAATCATGGATGTAAATAGCCAATCGGGGAAAATTACTCATGTTTTAAGTCTGCGTTCACTTTCAGAAATACCCCGTTCACGCGACTGAATATAGCGACGCTAAACTTCAGCACCCGCCAAGCCCATGACCTGCAAATATTGATCGGCACAAACATCCACCCGAAAACGTACCGCTGCCGCCTGCAACTCTGCCCTACTCAGTGGTTGTTTCAATGTCGCCAGGATGGCCTTGGCCAATGCATCGACATCGTTGACAGGGGTAAGTTTGCCATAACGACCATTTTTCAGAATCTCAGCCGGCCCGCTTGGACAATCAGTGGATACCACCGGCAAACCTACAGCCAGCGCCTCCGCCAGCACATTACTGAAACCTTCCCACATAGAGCTCAGAACGAAGAGATCCGCCTTCGCCATATAGGCATAAGGATTCTTAACAAAGCCCAGCAACTCTACATCATTTCCCAGTTCCAATTCAGCAATCAGCCGAGCCAGTTCCGCCCTCATCTCCCCCTCACCAAGCACAAGCAACCGACAACAACACTGTTCTCTAACTTGGGCAAAAGCCCTGAGTAGCAAGGGAAAGTTTTTCGGCTTTGTCAGCCGACCTATTCCCAGAATTACGGCAATATCCTTCGCTGCGAGCCACGGGTGATTGACATCAACCTGTGCCTGCACAGACAACTCAGGTGTCACCACAGGATTAAAAATGACGTGAACACGGTCACGAGGAACGGAAAAATTAGCCACCAAATCATCGGCCACACCTTGAGACACCGCAATCACACTATCATTTTTATGAGTAAAACGCCGATAATAGGAAAAATGCGTTTTTTGTTTCTTCTTTGTCAACCTGTTTACCAAGTCTGTCGACAAGTTGGTATGAATACCGGTGTAAACACGCGTATCAACCAGCGCCAATCGACGCGCCCTTAGAGCAGACACATTGGTGCGAATACGCTCGGTCAACAAAACATCCGGCCGTTCACGTCGCAAATAACGCACCAGAAATGGAACGCTATTGATGGGGTGTGAAGTAGGCACCTTAATTACCCTGACCGCGTCTGGCAACAAAGCTAAATAAGGGCCATCCGTCCTCGCAATCAACAGATCAACACGGTAATCCCGGTTGACAAACTCTCTGACAAGATTTGCAATCACTCGGCCAATGCCACCTTCAGTCAAATGAGATAGATAAACTGCAATATGGGCTTTTTTAGAATCAACTTTCATTAGCAAGGAATTATACGCAGCCCCCTCTTTTTTTTCAGATTAAAGACAAATACAGCAATCACCCACAAGCCTCGCATTGTTGATAATCTAACACCTCACCATTACCGTAATATTGCTCTTTACAGACAATGCATTGCTTCGGTAACACTATTTCGCAGATAAGGCATGGTTTTGACTGATTAGAATTCATTATTCATACAACAGCTGTAAATAGTGTTTGACGCTATTGGCAGCGGTATTTTCTCTGGTAGCTGAATTTAATGTTTCTGTGTCAAGCGGATTCTCCAAAGTTTGCCGAATTGCATTTATAAGTTTCGGCACAGAAACAACTGGCACCAACAATCCAAATTTACCCTGACGCAATAATTCCACAGGTCCGCTCGGACATCAGTAGAGCAACCGGCGTACCTAAGGCAATGGCTTCAGTTAAAACATTAGGAGATCCTTCCCAACGGGAAGAAAGCACAAATAAGTCAGCCTTTCGCATCCAAGCATGGGGACACCCTTTAGAGTCGCCAGCATTTATCCAACACATCAAGACCGAGTTATCCCAATTTTATAGAGATCGAATGCCATTTACTTCTATTCAAATCACTCGATCCAACTTAAAAATCTTGCGTGGGATTGACCAGGCACCTTCTGATACTTATCTAAGTGAACGCCTGGATGAAGTAGACCTTCAAGGCTACGTAAAAACCACACAGCTACTTCAGGCGTTACAACGCGGTAAAGAACTGGAAGGTTGAGCATACCTTGACAATCATTACCTGTTATCTCTGGATGGAACCGGTTATTTTTCATTTTCGGAGGTTCATTGTGATCAATGCTGTGAAAAACATCACCGTGACGGAAAAGTGACTTACTATCATCAGTTACCAAGCAAAAAGATCACAAGTTTCTCTTTGACTGGGTCGACAATACCACAACGACCACGATGCATGAACAGATTGATGAGAAAGGGGTCATCCACCGTTTTCGCCACCTTAACAACACCCCACTCAATGAGGCTACCCCTGAATTAGAGACCAACTTTCTGGAATATCGGGAGATCAAACCCAATGTCAAAACAACGCATTTCTCCTAGGTACAGATATCGATATCACTCAGAACAACCTGATATTGTTGATGCGTGGAG
>CAZUAW010000268.1:0-3561 GCA_964618535.1 uncultured Thiotrichales bacterium | reverse complement strand
CTAGTTATTGACCGAAAAAATGTTTGATCCTAAGCCGTTCTAATTCAGGCTCTATGTCAGGATCATAGTCACCGTTTCGCTGCGAGATCAGGTCAGCCCAGGGCAGTTCACTGGTTTGTACTTTTAATTTTTCCACCAGATTATCAACGCGGCTAATTGGGCGTGCGGGGACACCTCCCACAATACTGCCTTCGGCAACATCTTTAGTCACCACGGCACCCGCAGCAACGATTGCGTTAGGACCGATGGTGATACCCGGCATTACGATAACGCCCATACCGATAAAGACATTGTCTTTAATATCAACTTTACCGACTGAATCCAGTTTCACGTTATACGCCTTGTTCAACACAGCAACACTGCCATCATGTCCAAGCAAAGTGCAACTCGACAAACACACGTTATTGCCTAAACGCACGAATTTTGGATTGGTGGTGACTAAATCGGAATTAATCAGACAATCGTCACCCATTGAAAATAATGTTTCTCGTTTTTTCAATAATGCGGCGTACTCATCATTTCTTGGGCGACCAATTTTTACGTATAAAAACACAGCCTTACCATGCTCCATCGCCAAGTATTTTAGTATTCTTTTTATTATACCGATAGTCATCAACCTGGACGCTGTTCTTTTGGACGATAGCACCGCTAATTCTCAACTATTCGCGGCAAAACTTCTCAAGCATTGCTCAATCAGTGGTTCACGTATAGAGACATTATTCTCTATAGAGTTCAATCTACGGATTGGCTGTATCATGCACACCATAAATTATCGCAAACACAATAGAAACTGAAAAGAACTCTGCAATGGCAAATGTTACTAAAGTTCACGGAGCTAAAGTGAGTACCAAACCTACCCTACATGACTGGAAAAGTGCGCTGCTAGTCTATACCCGCCCACGTGTTTTCGGCATGATTTTTCTCGGCTTTGCCGCAGGTTTACCGTTTTTACTGGTGTTCTCTACGCTCTCGGCGTGGTTGCGTGATGAAGGCATTAGTCGCAGTGTGATTGGCTTTTTTAGTTGGGTGGGGGTTACCTATTCCATCAAGGTTTTCTGGGCACCCGTAATCGACCGATTACCGCTACCACTGCTTACAAAATGGCTGGGGAAACGCCGCTCCTGGATGCTGGTAGCACAATTTGGTATTGCAACTGGGCTCGCGGCAATGGCAATGACAAACCCTCAAACCGAAACAACCCTGATCGCCATTTTGGCGGTACTGGTAGCGTTTTCTTCCGCCACTCAGGACATCGTCATCGACGCTTATCGAATTGAAGCGATGGATGAGGAATATCAAGGCGCGATGGCCGCAACCTATGTATTTGGCTATCGTCTAGCGCTACTGGCTGCGGGAGCCGGAGCGTTTTACATCGCCGAATTCAGCTCTTGGAAAATGGCGTATTTAGGCATGGCTGCACTGATGGGCGTCGGTGTGATCACCACTCTGGTCATCCGTGAGCCAGAGCACACTCTCACCAAAGCCACCGAGGCTCTGGAGCAGAAAATCGCTCAAGCCGCCAGCCTTGGCGCGCAATCGGGCAACCTTTTTAGTCGAATCGCCAGCTGGTTTGCCAACGCTGTTGTTGCGCCCTTTGTAGAATTTTTCACCCGCAATGGGAAATTGGCAATATGGATTTTACTGCTGATCGCAATTTATAAGATCAGCGACATTACCATGGGTGTGATGGCAAACCCGTTCTACCTTGATCTTGGTTTCAGCAAAAAAGAAATCGCTGATGTCACCAAAGTATTCGGCTTTTTCATGACCATTTTCGGCGCAGCGCTCGGCGGAATATTGGTGACCCGTTATGGTGTAATGAAACCCTTACTGGCGGGTTCTATTCTCGTGGCGATAACAAATTGCCTGTTCGCGCTGCTCGCGGTTAACGAACCTAGTCTGTCGTTACTGGCAACGGTGATTTCGGCAGATAACCTAAGCGGAGGACTCGCTACCTCAGCATTTATCGCTTACCTTTCTGGCCTGACTAACAAAGCCTACACCGCTACGCAATACGCATTATTCAGCTCTTTAATGACATTACCAGCAAAATTACTGGGAGGATTCTCTGGTGTGATTGTCGATGCGCAGGGCTACGCGTTCTTTTTTGTCTACGCCGCCGCCGTTGGGATCCCCGCTATTTTATTGGTGTTTTTTCTGCTGCGTCGTCAGCTCGCCGCAGAAAAGTATCCTTGAGCAAATACAAAGCCCCGGGGGGGTAGTGCCCTAGATAGCGTTTCCATAACCTGCCCGGCTCACTGAGCAAGCGATAGAACCATTCGAGCCCGCTAGATCGCATCCACTGCGGTGCACGCCTCCCCTCTGCGGAGAGCATTTGAAACGTGCCGCCTACACCAATATATACCGCATCCGGCGCGAGTTTTTGGAGCGCTTTTGCCATCAAATCCTGCTTTGGCACACCCAGCGCAACGAAAACTATTTCTATTTTTTGTTGAATAATTTGATCTGCAAAATGCTCGACCTGAGAGGGGCTGAGATCTACCACACCATCGAAAAGAAATCGACAAGCTTGATTGGCTCCGGGATAGAGATCGAGCGTTTTCTGAGGCTGTTCGCCGCCAATAATGGCAAACCGAGGAATATCCTCTAGCTTAAGTAATTGATCAACAATATCAACACCCGTGGTGCGCTCTTTGATCGGCGGTGCGGCGCGATGCTTGCCATGAGCCGAGGCCCAGACAACTGGCATACCATCGGCGATATACATATCGGCTTCATCAAGCAATTGTCGGTAACTATGGTCACGATTGACTTTAGAGAGCATCTCAAGATTCAGTGTTACCACCCAACCGCCAAAACGGTTTGCAGCGCGATATCGAATATTGCTAATAATTTCTTCTGAGTCACCGTTTGAAACGGGGAATCCACAAATCACACTCAGTGCATTCATAGGCTGTTGATCTAATTTGTTGTTTTTGTTGTTATGGACCATCGACAAAAGGTATTTGCTTCGCTGAGCAGATTAAATTCTCTACAGCCCAATTGACACGACGCAGCCAGTAACAGTTCAAACAATTATTTTTCATAATTTAATTAGAACAGGTAATCTATTGATTCAGCTGGTTATTGACACTTTCAATTTTCTTGGAAATTTGCTGAGAGACTGCTTCTTTTTGCTTTAGCCTTTCTTCAAGAGCCTTGATTTTCTCCGCCAGGGCAAGGTTATCTCTTGTCACATTCGAGAGCTGTTCGCGTTTATCGGGAGTTGAGTTACTTGCTGCTACGGGTTCGAGCGTTTGAACTTTTTTAATCTTTTCAGCTTTCGCTTCAATCACCAGCTCAGGTAGAGCGTCAATGCCATCTTCCAGAATTGGAGGATGCTCTGTTACCGATTGCCGCTGCGGAAATTTACTCGGCTGAGGCTGGGGCGAGACTTGTTGGTTCTGCTCTTGATGACACGCCGTCAGGCTGTAGACAATGGAAATCGTCACTAAAACAGTTCTTAGAATAATTGCGTACATACGGTCTAGTGTTTAACAGAGTTACGCAAATTCTAGCATATTAAATAAAGTCTTAGACAAACTTCATCATTGATCACTA
>CAZUAW010000267.1:1800-3566 GCA_964618535.1 uncultured Thiotrichales bacterium | reverse complement strand
TCAGATCAAGTCTGAAGTTCTACATATTACTTAACCTGAGCTAGGTATTTATCCAGTCGATCCTTACTCATAACAAATTTGGCCGAAAGATCCTTGGCAGATTTTTTTGCGGCTTCCAAATTAGTCGCTTTGCCAACTTGAACTACGCCAACCATCGCCATCATGGCATGAGGATCACAGACATAAATATAAATGCCTTCTTTATCCATTTTGATCGAAACCTCTTTGCCAATAGCGCCTTTCCATGCTTCACCACCTTCTGGTGTAATTACGGAACTCGCATTATGTCCTGCATCAGTTGGGACAATTTTAACGGTATCTCCAGCCGCAACTTTGAGAAATCCAGGCTCAAATACCATGGTGCCGTCCTTACCTGAATTAAGCATTTTAACTTCATGCTCAGCGGCAAAAGCGACATTGCAAGCAGCCGTCGATAAGAGTCCCGTCATAATTAAGTGAGATATTTTCATCATTAGTTTTTCCTTACGTTGGTTTGAAGTTATTTATTCAGCGGACTGTATAAACAAGTAGATCCGCTCAGTGCTTTCATCCAGAAGCTGGGACACTTTTTCTTGATCGTCAATAAATTGATCAAACCTCATCGCAAGCCCTGTCTTTCTCGGTCGTTCAGTCACAAGTAACTGCTCGGCATAAAATTCATTTTCAAGCTCACTGATTATTTCTCTCACCAGTGAGATATACGCTCCAGAATGAGCATCATCCTCTGGTTTGCGCTGCTCAGGTTCTATTTCTAGAGTAGCAACGGAATTATTTTCCCCATGTTTTTTGAGAGATTTTTTTGGCATCATGACCGCGCCTTTTAAGTCTGATAATCAAACTATTTTTAAGTAGATGGAGAGGATATTAACGCATTTATATTGTAAATGCAAATTATTAGCGTTATCATTTAATAAATTCTGATTCTTAAGAAGCCCCAAAGGTGAACGAGTGACGACATCAGTTCCTACAGAGAATACTTTTAGTAACTTTATCGCTGGTTACTGGATTCCCCCCGCACAAACACGCTATATCATATTGGAGTGTGAAGCGGGTAAAACCCAGCTCCCTAGCTCCTGCCGCATTGATGTTGATCGTGCGTTACGTGCGGCGCACCAGAGCAGTCATTCCTGGGTTCAATTATCAGAATCTCAGAGGTTTTCTTACCTAAAATCTTTGGAGCGCCTTATGGGGATTTATGAACATTCACAACGCATGTGTGCGTCAGAAAAACGTTGCGCGGCACGGTGGCGTGCCGACGACGAAGATTACTCTCTGGCACGTCAATACTTGCTAGATCCACAAGCAGATTATTCATTCAACAACCCAGGGCTACTAACCAATAAAACGATCACTGTCGGAAAACTGTTTTTTGGTAGTAGCACCAATATTTCCAATGCAATTTCGCAAATTGCTCCCGCTCTTGCAGCCGGATACACACTCGTGATTGCATTGCTCCACAAGCCTGACCAACAACAGTGCCTACAGCTATTGAGCTTTATGGAATTCGCTGCACATAGCTTGCCAGCAGGTGTTTTAAATATTGTGTACGGACTGGGTATGGAAACAGCTCTGCCACTGAGTAACGCTAGAGAGGCTGTCAACATTGATTTATTAAAATCATACAAAACAACTCCAGCACATACGTCATATCTAACGTGAAGGCGTGTCATTAATTTATAACCATAGGAAGTCCAATATGTTTTACCGGCATTTAAGTCAATTTTTACTTCAGGTGATGAATCAAAGCGAATCAACCAATGAAAAAA
>CAZUAW010000267.1:0-1700 GCA_964618535.1 uncultured Thiotrichales bacterium | reverse complement strand
GAACCCATTTTCTACACAAAAAAGAAGAAAATACTTCCGCCCCCCTTTATCTAAAGAAAGTGAAACAATCACTCTTGAACTATTCCACAAATGGAACAGAATTCTTGCCAAGGCCAATAAAAAAATACCACGTAGTTCACCGGTAAAGCGTGATGTTATTACTGGCTATTAACTTACATCTACTCAACACAAGAGTCAGAGAAAAGTTCAACAAACAGTGAACTTCTAATACAAGAGAATTGAAATGATCATTCGTTTTTTAAAAGCACCATCCGTGTTAGTACTTTTATTATTTACAGTAGCGCTAGCATCCTGCATTCAGTCTTCCAATCTAAAATTGAAAACCCCTTTCACTGATGAAAGCAATATCATTTCAATAAAACTCGGCAATAAAACCCCTCTCTCTGAATTAATTCAAGAACTCACTAAAGCGGACTACGTACTACTAGGAGAAGCACATAATGACCCGGCACATCATCAGCGTCAGCAGCAAATTCTGGATTTGCTGATTAAGGCTGGCCGCAAGCCTGCTGTTGTTTTTGAAATGTTCAACCGGGAAGATGAAGGCTTGATCACTTCAACAACTCGGCGTTTTCCTTTAGATCCCGACAAAGTAGCAGCCGCAGTGAACTGGGAGGAATCTGGGTGGCCGGATTGGCAGATGTACCGCCCTATTGTTAAAAGTGCCCTAGATGGAGGACTACAGCTGGTAGCAGGGAACCTTTCTCGAACAAAAGCCAGGCAACTCATCACCGACTACGATTCGTTCATGCCCGATATCAAGACACTGACACAATTAGGTATGCGTGAACCGTTACCACAGGTTCAGCAAAAATTATTACAAACTAGAATCTCATCGGCTCATGGCAAAGGCATCCCTGATTTAATTGTTAATGGTATGGTTCTAGCGCAACGAATGCGCGACGCGACTATGGCCGAAGCGATGATTGCTCGAAATTTCGGCCAAGGAGCTGTTTTGATCGCTGGACAAGAACATGTACGAGCCGACTACGGCGTACCCCGCTACCTCCGGTTTCGTGAACCAGAAGCACGTATAGTCAGCTTGGCTTTCGCTGAATCCGAGGATCTTGACGGACCAATTAACTCAGCAGACAACAGTCAACACCCATTCGACTTTGTTTGGCTGCTTCCACAAAACAAAGATCAGCTAGTCGCTCACCCGCTAACATCACCATGACATCGTTGGGGGGGGGGGAAACTTCTGGTGACAATACCTGCCGGTGCAATCAATACAGTCCATAAACTCTGGCGAACAAAATCTTGTAACGGTAAAGAACACTATCTGTTTAATCGGTACTGACAGAGCTTCAGAACCGAGGTATCGAAGACATCCTGATTGCTTGTATGATGGACTGAGCGGCTTTCCAGAAGCGATTGCCAGCATTTTCCCAAAAACGGAGATTCAGCTACTGATTTTTCTAGGATCATCCATCAAACCCTCAGTTTCGCAACTAACGAAAGTCAAAGGGGTCTTCCCTAATGAAAACAGCTTGTTGTTGTACTCTATGCGGGCATATTAAATGCCACAGAGAAATGGAGCGCGCAGCCTGCCTTTTTGGGGTGCAATGCCGATCCAGAACTGGAGCCAAGCACTGTCTCAACTAGATATTTATTTTGAAGGCCGCTTAGCCCGAATATTTCATGAATTACACGAGTTCTCGCTTATCTATTGATTCCAC
>CAZUAW010000266.1:0-3576 GCA_964618535.1 uncultured Thiotrichales bacterium | reverse complement strand
TACTCATGAGCAACGTAGCCATAATCAATGAGTATGACCGCACCTTGTACAACTACTGAGGACACCGATGCCATCCAGCCCTCCACAGCAGGGTTTATCTCTGACTCGTAGTTGTTTTCTAGATCTGCAGAAATATCCGATAACCTTTCTTTGAGTATTTGCTTTGGTTCGAGCTCTGCCGAGCAAAATCGTTCATTTTTATAGCTGACACCCAGCTCTTTATTTCCATCCTGATGCAGGCGAAACCGTTGTACCGGCATCGCATCCAGTACTTCATTGGCAATCACGATGCCATGTAGCTTAAGACCGTCAAGAGAATCAAGCCACTTTACCGACGCCAGTAAATGCGGTACAGAATCCTTAATCGTTTGCTGTTGGCGCTGCTGTAACTCGGGACTCAGCTCCAGAATATAGTATTGATCGGGCAAGCTTTCGAGCTGTTCCAGCCGTGCCAAAATATCAGCGGCCATTCGCCCTGAACCTGCCCCAAACTCAAGCACACAACCTGAAGTTTCAAGCTGTTCTAGCACCTGCTGACATTGCGCGGCGAGGCAATCGGAGAACAGCGGAGAAACTTCCGGCGCAGTAATAAAATCACCCTCAGCGCCAAACTTACGCGCCCCTGCCATGTAGTAACCCAGCCCCGGTTGGTACAATGCCATTTCCATATAGCGCCGGAACGTAATGACACCGCCTGCAGTTTCAATTTCCGCAGCAATCAATTCACACAGCTTGGTGCTGTGCAGTTGCTCAAATTCGTCTGGCTCAGGTAAGGTCGAGTCCATATCTCTTATAGGTTTGAAAAATGGTTGAAAAAACTACGAAAGTTGCACTGGTCACAGGCTCTGCCCGACGCGTTGGCGCACAAACGGTTCGCAGCCTGCACGCAGCTGGCTACAACGTCATCGTGCATTATCGCAGCTCCGCCGAGGATGCCGAGAAACTCGTCGCGGAGCTTAACACTACCCGCAGTGATTCAGCACGCATGGCGCGGGCGGATTTGATTGAAATCGAATCGCTTCCGCTATTGATAGAAGAGGTCATTTCATTTTGGGGCAGACTCGATGTACTGGTGAATAACGCCTCTGCTTTTTATCCCACCGAGGTCGGCAGTATCACTGAAAAAGACTGGGATATCCTGGTCGGCTCAAACTTGAAAGGACCCATGTTTCTTAGCCAGGCTGCAGCTAAAGAGCTAAAGCGAACCCAAGGCTGCATCGTTAATATGGTAGATATTTATGCCGATCGACCACTGAAAAATTATCTGGTTTATTCGGTTGCCAAATCCGGATTGGTTGCGCTCACAAAATCTCTGGCGCGTGAGCTTGGCCCAGAGGTTCGCGCCAACGGCGTTGCACCGGGCGCGATACTCTGGCCAGAGCAGGAAGATCAAAGTGATAATAACCTGAGAATTATTGATCAGACCGCGCTTAAACGAAAAGGTGAGCCGATGGATATTGCTCGTACAATACTATTTTTGGTCACCGATGCTCCGTACATTACCGGACAGATAATCGCCGTTGATGGCGGCAGAACGCTCTCGAATTAAGTCACAGCTTCACGCTGCCTTGCTAAGTAAAAGGTTGCCGGTGGCTTCGATCTCCGCCTCCCATCCTTTTTCGATAAAGGTAGTTGCTACCGGTTCCAAGATAACTGCAGGGCCTTTTACTGTTTGCTTTAATGGCAAATTGCTACGCTGATAAACGGGTATTTTATCGGCATTACCAGCAAGATCACTCCAGGTTTCGGGTTCAACACGTTTGGATTGAGCCTGACTTACAGATAGCTTAATCGGCTTGGTTAGAGTCGTTGCTCTGACTCGGCAATTTACCAGCTCTACTTTAATATCCAATTCATGCCCAAATAGATCTTGATGCGCTTGATGAAATACTTTTGAGATCAGTGCCGGGCTTTGCTGCCATTGAATAGGTAAGGTCGATGACTGACCTTGATAGCGGACATCGACTCGGCGGGTGAAATGAGTGTTTGACGCTGACATTTCATCTGCCAGCTGTTTTTCCATGCGGTTAAATTCTTCATCCAGCCAGCGAGCGTCAGTATCATCTAGCAATCTGATGGTTGAATGAGATAGCTCTCGACCAGGCTGGGATACGACCATTCCCAATGCTGACAATACGCCGCCGTGCGCCGGCACAATTGCGCGGCTCATCTCCAGTTGATCGGCTAATGCACAAACGTGTAATCCACCGGCGCCACCAAAAGACATCAATGTAAAATCCTTTGGATCGTATCCTCGCTGAACAGATATCACTCGCAGCGCTTGCACCATGTGTTCATTGGCGATTTCGATAATGCCCTTGGCAAGCTGCAAGGTAGAAACGCCTGCCATTTCCGCAAGTTTGGTTATTTCTGCTTTAGCGGCTTGTAAGTTTAATTTTAAATGCCCGCCTAACGCTGTATGTTGAGGTAAATATCCAAGCAATAAATTGGCATCTGTGACGGTAGGATGTGTGCCGCCGTTTGCGTAACAGGCCGGGCCGGGGTCAGCGCCAGCCGATTGGGGGCCGACCTGTAACATACCACCTTCATCCAGCCAGGCGATGGATCCACCGCCTGCGCCTATCGTGTGTAAATCCACCATTGGCGTGGCAACCGGATAACCGGCGATTTCGCTTTCTGAAGTGAGTGTAATGTCACCATCTATGAGCGCAACATCCGTTGATGTACCACCCATATCAAAGGTCATAATGCATTCACAATCACTGGCAGCAGCTTGATATTTTGCCCCCACGAGACCCCCAGCAGGGCCAGAGAGCAAAAGCTGAACGGCGTGTTCTCCTGCTTTCTTGGCATTTACCGTACCGCCATGACTTTGCATAACAGCCACCGTCGCGGGTTTTACCTTGGCTGCAAAATCGTTTAGATAGCGCTGCATTAATGGGCCGATGTAGGCGTTTAACCAAGTTGCAATCCCACGCTCGTATTCCCGAATTTCTTTCAAGACAGCTGAGGATCGGGAAATAAATATACCGGGCGGAATGATCTCTGCAATCTGGCGCTCGAATTGATCATCAATAAATGAAAACAGTAAATTGATCGCTACCGCATCGGGTTTTAGATTCAACAAGGATTGTTTTAGCTGTGTTAAATCATTCTCAGTTAATCGCTCAACGATTGAGCCATCGACAGCTATGCGCCCACCCGTTTCCAGGCAGCATTCTGTGGGGACGGGAGGTGGCACGGGTTCAGGCTGGAGCTGATATAACGCTCGGCGCGCTTGTCTGCCAATGGTCAAAACATCGGCAAAACCTCGATTGGTGATATAGGCGGTGCACACGCCTTTACGTTCCAATAGCGCATTGGTTGCTACGGTCGAGCCATGCACAATTTCCAGCCCATCCAGCACCAAGCCGATTTCTTTGATGCCTTGCAAAATAGCCCGCTCGGGCGCCTCTGGAGTGGAAAGGACTTTATGGACGGTTAGATTCGATCCATCGAGGTAGACAAAGTCGGTAAAGGTGCCACCTGTATCAATGCCGAGTTTGCGCATTTAATTACAACACCTAGCCCGGATATTGCATGAATTCATGAGAATCTCGCTTAATATATTGTTTT
>CAZUAW010000265.1:0-3579 GCA_964618535.1 uncultured Thiotrichales bacterium | reverse complement strand
GGGGAAAAAGAATAAGTCAGATGATAGAATTATTTGTTTATTCTGTAGCTATGAGATTCTTGTTGGGGGGTGGTGCTGAAGTCCCGCATCCGGTTATATCCTGCCAGGATGTGGGGCTTCAGTCCCACCGTTCCTAAGCAACTGGCGTGTTGAGCGAGACTGGTTTGGGTTCAGTTCCTGTTCATACCTGAGTGTTTAAGTTACCCATACACCTGTTATTTGCGTATGTATCATTTTTAAGGCGGATAAAGCGCAAATATGTCAGGCTTGCCACCCTGTTAATTAAAGGGCGTCTCTAAAAATGTAAGCACCACTGAGGAAAACCATGAACAGCACCTTTTTTATGCGAAAAATCGTTAAATACACCCAGTATTCGCCTCATTCCCGCATAAAAAATGCACTATCCCTGATTTCCCTCAGCAACACTTCTATTTTTAGAGACACCCTAAAATAAGATTTATGGAATCACACATCGTTATTGAGAACCTGACCTTTTCGCGAGGCAGCAGAAAAATCTTCGATAATCTTTCGATGTCGATTCCACGTGGCGGTATGTCCGCAATTATGGGCCCGAGCGGTACCGGCAAGACAACCTTGTTAAAAATGATTGGTGGGCAGCTGATGCCTGATAGCGGCAGTATTTCGGTTGATGGCGAGAATGTTCATAAACTTTCGCGATCCAGGCTTTATAAAATGCGGCAGCGGATGGGGATGTTGTTTCAGAGTGGTGCGTTGCTCACAGATTTGAGTGTTTTTGAGAACGTGGCATTTCCACTTCGAGAACACACTTCGCTAAACGAATCGATGTTGCGTGATCTGGTGTTGATGAAGCTGCAATCGGTCGGATTGCGTGGCGCAATAGACTTGATGCCGGCTGAGTTATCAGGCGGTATGGCGCGACGTGTGGCGTTAGCGCGATCAATTGCACTAGACCCTGATTTAATGATGTATGACGAGCCTTTTACCGGGCTTGACCCGATTACGATGGGAACGATTGTGACATTACTCAAGAAATTGAATCAGTCTTTGGATATGACCAGTTTGGTGGTAACCCACGATATTCAAGAGACGTTAGAGATTGCTGATTACGCGTTCCTGCTTGCTGATGGCAAAGTGGTTGAAGGTGGTACGACTGAATCGCTGGCAGCCTCTTCATCAGAATGGGTGCAACAATTTCTTCAAGGAAAACCAGACGGCCCCGCGCCATTTCATTATCCCGCTGGCGATTATAAAACTGAATTAATGGGTATGAATCATGCTTGATCTGCTCGCGTGGTTAGGAAGACCATTTCTTAGTTTCTTTACCAGGCTTGGTCGCGGCAGTTTATTTCTATTAAACACGCTTGCCGGTTTGCCGGGGGTGTTGGCCAGGCCAAGTTTATTGTTAAAAGAACTGCATTCAGTGGGTGTTAAGTCACTGTTGATTATCATTGTTTCAGGCTTGTTTGTCGGTATGGTGCTGGGTCTGCAGGGTTACATTACACTGGCAAAATTCAGCGCAGAAGAATCGCTCGGTGTGATGGTTGCCATGTCGTTGGTACGCGAATTGGGGCCGGTGGTAACCGCTTTGCTGTTTGCAGGCAGAGCGGGTTCAGCATTAACCGCTGAAATTGGTTTGATGAAAAGTACCGAGCAACTCTCTGGTATGGAAATGATGGCAGTTGATCCGATACACAGGATTATCGCGCCGCGTTTTCTGGCAGGTTTTTTATCCATGCCGATGCTTGCCGCCATGTTCAGCGCCATTGGCATTATCGGTGGTTATCTGATCGGGACCGGTATGCTGGGTGTTGATGAAGGTGCTTATTGGTCTCAAATGCAGGCATCAGTAGATTGGAACAAGGATATTGTCAACGGCATTATTAAAAGCGTGGTATTTGGTTTTGTGGTGACCTGGATTGCGGTGTATGAAGGCTACGATGCCGTGCCGACATCCGAAGGTGTGAGTCAGGCAACCACCCGCACTGTGGTGCATTCTGCTTTGGCAGTGCTTGGCCTTGATTTTGTATTAACTGGACTTATGTTCACTTAGCTCTTAGGACTTTAGATATGCGAACAACACGTACACAGGAAATTTGGGTAGGCATTTTTGTCGCGCTGGGTATTGCTGCATTATTTATTTTGGCAACCCGTGTGAGTAATTTCTCTACTTATTCCAACGAAGCGCAATATAAGGTCTATGCGTATTTTGACAATATCGGTGGTTTAAAAGTCAGGTCTCCGGTGACCATGTCGGGTGTCCGCATCGGCCGCGTTAGTGGAATTAATTATGATGCTGAAAATTTACAGGCGAAAGTGGAATTGTCGGTTGATGCAAAATACAATTTTTTAACTTCCGATACTCAGGCGAGTATTTATACCGCTGGCTTGTTGGGCGAACAATACATCGCACTGGAAACGGGTGCTGAAGATGAGCTGCTGGAAGAAGGTGGGGAGATTATTCACTCTCAGTCAGCGGTTGTTCTGGAAGAATTAATCGGCAAGTTCATGGTCAATATGACCTCTAAATAAAATAATGAATTGAATCTTTAGAAATTTAGATCTAGGAGAATAGTCATGCTACAAAAAATACTGTTGAGTTTTATTGTTTTTATCTTTACTGCATCGCCAGTATTTGCCGCGCAGTCTCCAACGGTGATGCTGCAAGAAGCGACAGACGAGGCTTTAGCTGAACTCAAAAAAGACGATGGCGCTATCCGCAAAGACATTGATAAATTGTACGATCTGGTTGAGCGACTGGTATTTCCATTGGTTGATTTCGAAGCGATGGGAAAATTGATTTTGGGCAAGCACTGGAAAAAAGCAACTGAAGCGCAGCAAAAGGATTTTTTAGCCGCATTTTCCAACCTGCTGAAATACACCTATACCACCTCGTTAAAAGATTTTGCGAATCAGACCATTCGTTATTTTCCGAATAAAACCCAGATTAAAAAAGATAAATACGCGACCGTTTACTCCGAATTTGTTCCGGGTAACGGGCAGGCCAATGTGCCGGTGATTTATAAGCTACGCAAGAGTGAAGACGGTAGCTGGAAAGCGTATAACCTAGTGATTGAGAACTTGAGTGTGGTAAAAAACTACCGTACTGATTTTAATCGCGAGATTACCGCCACTAGCCTTGATTCACTGATAGCGCGGCTGCAGAAAGATCAAGCCTCGAAAAAAGTCAAAGCCGAGCGTGGAGAATAGCGTTGCAGTCTGCAGAGCTGGAAAAAATTGCTGATGATCACTACCAGCTTCGTGGTGATGTAACGCTTTATACAGCGTCTTCTTTAGCGAGTGTTGATGCATTTTCTGCCGTTGATAAGGTCACAATTGATTTAAGTGCTGTGGGTAAAACGGATAGTGGCACGTTGGCGCTGCTGGTGAATTGGCAGCGCCGAGCTGCGCGGCAGGGCAAGGTTGTTGTGTTTTCAAATTTACCAGCGAGTTTAGAGTCACTGATGGGTTTGTATGATCTGGGCTCAGTGCTGGAACTGAATTAAAAATGAGCGCAGGTACGTTCATCCCTTTAAGTTCTACTTAACTAACGCTTAGCGTTTAGTTATTTTCAATCACAATTTTCGGGAACTTGGACTG
>CAZUAW010000264.1:0-3583 GCA_964618535.1 uncultured Thiotrichales bacterium | reverse complement strand
CGCGTTTAATGACAGAACAAATGGATGAAAAATCCATTGTGGGTAGTTATGTCGTTGAGCGCACGATCGAAATTTTATGTGCTGAAGCGATTCGCGCGTATGTTGAATCTCCCCTGCAAGGTAAAGCACAATGGCTTGACGGTATTTGTGATCCTGTCATTGGAAGAGTGATCGCGGCGATTCATGCCAGCCCCAGCGAACATTGGTCGGTTCAGCGGATGGCAAACAATGTTGCAATGTCACCTTCGAGATTGGCAGCACGCTTTGCTAAATCCGTGGGAGATAGCCCAATGGCCTATCTCACAAAATGGCGCATGAATTTGGCTTGCCGGATGCTTGTTGATTCTAATCTGAATATTGATCAGATTGGTGTGAATGTCGGTTATGAAAGCGCTGCTGCTTTTAGCCGTACATTTAAGAAATATTTAGGCATGTCGCCAGTACCATGGCGTTCCCAACGAACGGCCACTAGTGCAATTTAGTCGCCGAAAACCAATGCCATCATGCTCAGCATAACGATTAAAAATAGTATTGTCATGATGCTGCCCGCACGGATGAAATCAGGTACTCGATAGCCAGCCGGCCCCATAATTAACGCATTGACCTGATGCGTTGGAATCAAGAACGAATTCGATGTCGCCAGCGCAACCGTCAGTGCGAATACAGCAGGATTAGCACCCACACCTATCGCAATATTTACGGCCAGTGGGACCAATAAAACGGTCGCACCGACATTGGACATCACCAACGTAAAGAATGTGGCGAGCACCGCCACAGCAGCCTGAATCACCCAGATTGGCATATCTCCAACCACCAGCAGCGTCTGATCAGCAATCCACTTAGCTGTACCGCTTTGCTCAACTGCAATGCCAAGAGGGATTAAGCTTGCAAGCAAAAAGACTGTTTTCCACGACACCGCTTCATAAGCTTCGTCGATATTCAGAACGCCTGAGAGAATCATCCCAATTGCACCGGTTAGCAGCGCAATCGATAGACGAACGTCTGTAAATAAAACCAATCCCAGCGCAAGCGCAAAAAACAGCCCCGCAAAACCGACTTTATGTGAGCGCGTTTCTTCGTGTGGGTACTCGGTAGTGACAACCAAAAAATTCTTGTCTTTTTCCAACCGTGTGAGCGTTTCCCAAGGCGTATGTATGACCAGTGCGTCTCCAACTTCTAGCGGCATGCTTCGGATATCCTCACCTTCGTGATGCGTCTTGCCATCGCGGTGCAGACCTACCATGGCGATACCGTAGGTCTTGCGCATCCACAGATCGCGCGCACTCTTGCCAATTAACTCTGAACCAGGTGGCACGACAAGCTCCGCTATACCTGAGTTACTATCAGATAGATCATCGCTTAGACGTTGCAATTCCCTACGATGGTGCAAGTGATATTGGTTGGCGAATTTTTGCACGTTATCTAATTCAGCGACAACGCCCAGCACCATGCCGGCGGCAAAAACCGTATTTCGATCATGCGCCCCAGGGCCCATACGGCTACTGTGTTTTTTGGCTCGGCTAGCGACAATCCGTATCTGCATTTGTCTTTCAACGTCGTCAAAATGCAATCCGATTAGGTCACTCTTTTCAGGGATTTTAATTTCAAAAGCGTCATAATCAATGCCATAAACATCGTGAAAGTGCTTATGGACATCATTGTTATCGTTGCTGCTGGTTAGTGCTTGGCTGGTCGGTAAAACAAATCGACCGGCAACCACAAAATAAATCACACCAGTGAGCACCAGCGCAATTCCAATTGGGGTGACAGCAAAGAGGCCGAAGGTTTCCATCTTCATTTCTTCGGAGAGACTGCCGTTTGAGGTGATAATTAAATCATTCAGCAAAATGAGCGGTGACGACCCAATCATGGTGACTGTACCGCCGAGGATGGCGCAAAAGCCCATTGGCATTAGCAGCCGAGAGAGCGGTAGTCCTGTACGAGCAGAGATTCTGGAAACTACCGGAATAAATAACGCTGCCGCGCCGACGTTCTGCATAAAGGAGGAAATAAATGCAACGGTTGTCGACACGATAGGGATGATGCGTTTTTCTGTGCGACCGCCAACTTTAAGAATAAATTTAGCAACCTGACTGACGATACCGGTTTTATCCAGACCGGCACCGATGATCATCACAGCAATTATCGAGATGACTGCGTTACTCGAAAACCCGTCGAATAAATGTTCCGGCGGCACCAGGCCTTTTTCAAGCCCCATAATCGGTGCGAACAAATTGGTGAGTCCCAGCACCACCATGATAGTAAGCGCCGCAATATCAACATCGACTATTTCAAAGGCAAATAAGTAAATGGTCAGCAGCAAAATAATACCGACCCAAACGATCTCAGGGTTAGTGCCTTCAAAATACAGTGCGATGGCTTCTAGTAAAAATATGAGTCCAATGGCGAGCTTTTTTCTAATCCGAGATTTAGGCCGGTCTTTCTTTTTTGCCTCGGCAGCAAGCTGATTATTTTCAGTATTATTCATCATATTTTCTATTGTTATCTGCCTAGTAAAGCAGCGTCATTACGACCATCATGACAACCAGAAACAAGGTCGTCATAATACTGCCAGCGCGCACAAAGTCGCTGACTCGATAGCCAGCAGGCCCCATGATTAACGCGTTCACTTGATGCGTTGGAATTAGAAACGAGTTAGAGGTTGCGATGGCCACGGTGAGCGCGAAAACAGCGGGATTAGCGCCAACGCCAATGGCGATATTGACGGCTAGCGGCACCAGTAAAACAGTCGCACCGACGTTCGACATGACCAGTGTAAAAAAGGTCGCCAGCACTGCGACTGATGCCTGAATTACCCAGATCGGCATATTGCCAACGACGGCTAGCGTTTGGTCGGCAATCCACTTTGCAGTGCCACTTTGCTCCACTGCCAGTCCTAACGGAATTAAGCTCGCGAGTAGAAAAACAGTTTTCCAGGAAACCGCTTTATAAGCTTCATCCACTTTTAAAACACCGGATAAAATCATTCCAGCAGCACCCGTTAACAAGGCAATGGACAGGCGAATATCGGTGAACAGCACCATGGTCAGGGCGATACCAAAAAATAACGCAGCCCAGCCAACTTTGTGCGGACGTAGTTCTTCATGTGGAAATTCAGTGGTGAGGACTAAAAAGTCCGAGCTGCTTTTTAATCGGGTCAGTACTTCCCAGGGTGTATGGACAACCAGCGTATCACCAGCCTGAAAGGGGATGCTGCGAATGTCACCTTTCTCATGTAGAGTTTCACCATCGCGGTGTAGCGCGATTAACGCAATACCGTAAATTTTACGCAACCAGATATCTCGCGCACTTTTGCCGATCATCGTTGAGCCAGGCGGGATAACAATTTCTGCAATTCCAGCATTAGATTCTGACAACGGCTCAGCAAAACTTTGAATGCGTGGATGTTGTTTTAACCCAAATTCAGCAACAAATGTCTTAAGGTGTTCGGCATTGGTTGCCACACAAAGTACCGAGCCTGCTGTGACCAAGGTATTTCTAGCTAATCGTCCAGGGCCGATAACGGCAGCTTCTCCAGCTTGTTTTCCAGCAATCACACGACCATCACATTCGGCTTCTATGT
>CAZUAW010000263.1:0-3588 GCA_964618535.1 uncultured Thiotrichales bacterium | reverse complement strand
AGCTAAGCGTGATAAATGGAAAACAATTCTAATGAGGAAGATTAAATCTATATTAGGATTTTTATCTCAGCACTTGCTATATAGCTTTGAATTTTCCTGTTTTTCAAACCGGTATATTGAAACATCTTCCGAGAAATTAAACCCTTAAACAAAATAAATCCAGCCTATGAAAAGAAGCATCCTGATAGTAACGAGTTTATTCGTATCAACCAGTGTTTTTGCCGGAGGCTACCGGGCAGCACTTCAAGGGCAACAAGCTCTGGGCATGGGGCACACCGGCGTCGCTTTGACTGACAGCTCTGAAGTGGTCTTTTTTAATCCTGCCGGCATGGTGTTTTTGAAAGATAATATGGACATATCAGGCGGCATTACTTTGATTGATGGTTTTTCAAAGTATCAAAGTCAAACTGCTAACACTTCCTCTGAAACTGACAACCCAGTTGGCACACCAATCAGCGCTTACCTGTCTAAACGACATGACAATCACTTATCTTATGGGATCGGTCTCTATACGCCTTACGGCAATACAGTTGAGTGGCCAACAGACTGGGCTGGCTCACACCTGGTTAACAATATCGCGCTCAAAGCGATCTACATCCAGCCGACCGTTTCTTATAAATTTAATGAGAAATACAGCGTTGGTTTTGCACCCATTTATGTCACCGGTGATGTTGAGTTTAATCGTAATTTATCTACCTCTTTGATTGATGGTAATGGTGACCGCTCGAATGTGACTATCGAGGCATCAGGTATTACTGCCTGGGGATACAATTTAGGCTTGCTAGCAAAACCTGATGACAAGGTTACCGTCGGGTTTAGCTATCGCTCACAAGTAGACCTGGAAGCAAGAGGAGAAAAAGCGGACTTTCAAAACATCCCTACCTCACTGCAAAGCAACTTCCCAGATACCACTTTTGATGCTGATTTGGTTCTACCTGCCGAACTGACGATAGGCGTCGCATACGACTTTGACCCCAACACTACATTAGCATTCGATATCAATCGTACCTACTGGGGTGCCTATAAAAACCTGAACATCAAGTTTAATAATGGCGCAGGCACATCGCTTAACCCGCGGAATTATGAAGATGCCAATATCTACCGTTTTGGCGTGCGGCACAAACTAAAGAATAATGAAAAGCTGACTGTCCGAGGCGGTATCTATTTTGATAATTCCCCAATCCAGAACGGCTTCTTTTCCCCGGAAACTCCCCGAAATGATTCTATTGGCTACACCGCCGGAGCCAGTTACAAGGCAACTGAGCGTATGGAGTTGGACTTTTCCTTTTTACACCTGACGTTCAAGGAGTTTGAAGGATCATATGACCATATTAACCAATCAGGCACGCTTATCTCCTTTGGCGGCGATTACAAATCTGCTGTGACAACAATTGGATTTGGCCTTAACTACAAATACTGAGATAACAAACAATGACGCTTATGAATAATCAAATGATTAAAGTCGCAGGGCTAACCATCGCCATGACTCTTATTTCTGCTTGTGACACTGACTTTAAAGACCCAGTAGCGGGGAGTGGTAGTGCCAGCAGCGGTAGCGCTGAGTTTACTAAATTTGTGGCTATTGGTGACTCGCTAACTGCAGGCTATGCCGATAGAGCACTTTATCAGTCAGGACAGGAGAACTCCTACCCTGCAATTCTGGCTCAGCAATTTTCTAGCGCAGGTGGTGGCAGTTTTAATCAACCATTAGTGAGTGACAACCTGGGAGGCTTGCTTTTTGGTGGAAACGCAAATCCTGATTTTGCTAACAGGCTGGTATTGGATGCAGAAACTCAAACCCCTGCTCCCATCGCTGGCTCACCAACAACAGAGGTTATTGGCTCAGGATTAAACGGCACTGCCTTCAACAATATGGGCGTACCTGGTGCCAAATCATTTCATCTGGTTGCCCCAGGTTATGGTAATGCTGCAGGTTTAGCCGCTGGCGCAGCCAACCCTTATTTTGTGCGTTTTGCCTCCTCTGCAACAACAACAATGATTGCAGATGCAGCATCACAGGCTCCCTCATTTTATACCCTGTGGATTGGCAATAACGATATTTTGTCGTATGCGACTTCAGGAGGTGTTGGTGCAAACCAACTGGGCAATCTCGATCCCTCAACCTACGGATCTGAAGACATCACCGACCCTAACGTTTTTGCTGGTGTCTATGCCGGTCTTGTTGGTGCATTCAAAGCAGCAAATCCTGCTGTGAAAGGTGCATTAATCAATCTTCCAGATGTCAGTACGATTCCATTTTTTACAACGATTCCTTTTAACCCGTTACCAATAGACCAAGCGACAGCTGACGCCTTAAATGCTGCGTATGCCCCGTATAATGGTGGTATTGCAGCAATTTTAGGTAGCCCCGACCCAGAGCAAGCAGCTTTGAGAACAATTACTTTCACTCCAGGGCAAAATGCAGTGGTGATTTTAGACGAAAGTTTAAGCGACCTGACAGGAATTAATCCGGCGCTATTGAATCTGCGACAAGCAACAGCCGACGACTTATTGCTGCTTTCTATCCGCCCCCTGATCGGCCAATTGGTCAATCCAACCGATGACCCGGCAAGCCCTGCCTCACCAAGATGGGGAATCAGTGCCCCTTTAATAGATGAACATGTTCTAACCTCATCTGAGATTCAGGATATCAATACTGCCAGACTCGCCTTTAATGCAACCATCAAAAATACAGCCGATGCCGATGCTAATTTAGTGTTCTTAGATGTCGCGGCCAAGATGACAGAGCTCAATAACGGTGGCATTGATTATGGCACCGGTTTTGTCCAGTCTACCTATGCCACAGGAGGCGCTTTCTCTCTGGATGGTGTACATCCAACTGCGCGGGGGTACTCCATCATTGCCAATAGTATTATCGAAACCATCAACACCAGCTTTGGGGCAAATGTTCCGACCGTAGATCCCGGAACTCACACTACAATATTTTTGAAATAAGCTGTGTTGAAATAGTATCCAGCAGCACGTTCCAGCCACAAACTTGAGACAAGATTTATGTATCAACGAACACTATTATTTTTACTCGTAATATTTCTATCCATACCGGCAAGCCATGCGGCTAATGTTAATGGTGTAGAGATACCCGAAACACTTGCCTCAGGGGATAACACCCTGGCTTTAAACGGCTCTGGATTACGCAAAAAGCTGTTTTTAAAGCTGTATGTCGGCAGCCTTTATTTACAGAGTGAAGGCGCTGATGCAGCCGCCATTGTTGCCGCTGACGAGCCAATGGCAATTCGTCTGGACATTACCTCAAGCCTCATCACCGCTGAAAAGATGGAAAAAGCTACACGGGAAGGATTTGTAAAAGCCACCGGCGGTGACACCGGCAGCATTGCTGCGAAAATTGATCAATTCATAAGTGTATTTAAAAGCGGCGTCGCTGAAGGCGATAGCTTTATCATGAGTTACCAACCGGGTAGCGGCACAGCCATTTCCAAAAATGGCACTGGCAGTGAGATGGTGGAAGGGCTGGACTTCAAAAATGCGCTATTTGGTATTTGGTTATCTGATGACCCCGTTCAGGCCAACCTCAAGTCCTCAATGTTAGGAAACTAACGCAGCCCTAGC
>CAZUAW010000262.1:0-3602 GCA_964618535.1 uncultured Thiotrichales bacterium | reverse complement strand
ATTAAGCGAGATTCTCATGAATTCATGCAATATTCGGGCTAAGTAGATTTAATTCTCATCTATCCAGCGATTAATCGCGCGCCATGGCCATGCGCCAGAAGTTTCTTTGTGCTGGCCCACGTATTCAACCTCGCCCCAAGTTTGGCCCGCCATATTGTAATTCACATACGCATCAAGGTGCGCAGACAGTACATCGAGATATTTGCGATAGACTTCATCTATCCACGGTTGGGTACGGGTAACAGGTTGAGCAGTATGTTCGCCACCTTCATAAGCAACCAGCTTAATACCTTTCTCACGGGTGATTTTTGATTGCAGCCGGACATGGGTAAGCATCTCATCAATGCCTCTGAGCAGTGATTCCCTATTGATAGTGTCAGAGTAGATATAGGGCGCAATCGCGTACACATCGGGACGAACTCCGCTGGGATTGAAGCGTCTGTCTTCGATAACGGGCCAGTGAAGCCAGGTCGCCATACCTGGGTTGGTGGCCTGACCGGCTAGGACTTTAACCACGCGGGGGCTGTTTTTGCCAAACACTTGTTCAAATGCGTCCCAGAGGCGAATAGCCGCATAGGCTTGATAGCGAAAGCCTTTCGCATACAGATCGCCTCCTAGACCAACAGTCTCGCCACGCTCAGAACCATAGTAAGACTGCTCAAACGCACCACGTTGAAAATTCCAGGTCTCGTTGGAGTATTCAATCCACACGCGCAGACCTGGGTTGAGGGAATCTCGGACAAGTTTGGCGAGCTTATTCCAATAACCATCGGGGCTGACATCTGTCTGCGCTGGGACACAGATCCAGCAATCCATTTGCAGGCGGTTACAGAGGTCGATCTGCCATTCATAGGCTAATCCGCGTACCAGTTTATGACCGTGGAATGCGCCGTCAATTTGTTGATTACCCTGCTCGGTTGGGGAGCGCACATCTGACCAGCGAGAAATAGAATTACTGTTCACTTGCGACCAATTCATCATGCGAAAGATGTGGTAATTTTTGATTTGATCCAGAAAGTCTGCACGCCAGATATTTTCATTGACGATACCGTTGGTTTTACCGCTGTGCCATGCCCGTGCGAAATTCGCATTCTCAGTGAAAGGATATTGAACTCGGCCATGCTGGTTTTGCAGATCCCGCCAGAGGAAATTGGAATTGGTGCCGATCAGCATTTTCGGCTTTTTTCGAGGCTTCGGTGGCGGGTAGATTGGCGGCTGGACAGGCGGTGGCACTACAGGAGGAACCACTGGAGGTACTGGGGGTTGAACTGGAGGTGGTTCGACTGGTGGTTCAACCGGAGGTGGCTCTACAGTGGGTGGCTCTACAGGCGGCGGCACTACCGGCGGCTGGATTGGCGGTTCAACCGGTGGCTTTTCTGGCTGAACATCAAACTGGTCGAGATAGCGCTCAATATCATCAGTATTAGTGCGTAGTCCGCGCTGATTAACCACCTGCCTAACCAGCGTATCGCCACGAAAACCAGCCAAATATCGAACCAATAACAACCCATCTGTTAATGGCCTGGCTTCACCATCCTGATCAATATCCAATATATCTAAATTGTCAGTCAAAAACGCTTCAATCTCGGCAGTACTGCGGGTCGCTTTTTGTCCCACCGCGCCTTTAACCAGTGCATCGCCACGAAAACCAAACAGAAAGCGCAGTATCAAAATGCCATCAGTGGTAAATGATGCCTCGCCATCGCCATCAATATCCCAGCTAAAAGGCGCTTTCTCCAGCACCTGAATTTTTAATTGGTGGATGACTTTGCCCCCGCTGCCAGTCACAGCGCGAACATCCACCTCATAATGATTATCAGCACCCGCATCCCGCGGCGCAGTGTAATCAGGAGGCTGTTTAAAACTCAGCTGCCCTAGCCTGGTAACTTCAAATAAATCTTGATCGGAACCACCGGAAATTGCATAACTCGAAAGTGTTCGCGTCCCTCCAGAAATATCAATGACAGCGGTTTTTTTCTGTAGATGAGTCACTTCAAGCGATTTCAATATCGGTGGACCAGGTTGCTGAGGCGCTAATCCAGAATAAATTCGCAACACCGCCAGCATGTTGGCATCGGGCAACAGCTCATAATCCTGCCACCACGGCCCGCCCGCCCACCAGAAAACATCAATATCATGCACCCGGCAATATTCCAGAAAAGCAATAACAAATGTCTCGCTACCTGCTGGCACAGCAAACTCACCAATCGTACCTTTGTAATTATTATCTTTTAACCATTTCACCCAGCCCGCCATGCGTTGCTGGATTAATCCAATATCTGTCACCGGCCCAGCATATTTCTGTCCACTCGAATCAATATCAAAATACTGATGCGCTTCAATGAATAGATTATTCCCCTGCGGCTTAAAAAACTGATTGCTCGAACTCGTCCACGAATGCGCACCCGCCCAATGATCACCGCACACATAAATAGGCGTCTCTGAATCAATTGCACGAATTTGATTAATCGTATCCTGCGCAATCGCCGGCCAGGTATCATTGGTCTGATACGGCTCATTCATAATGCCGTAAGCGTGAATCACATCCTGATAAAGCGACAACTGCTGAATAATGCGTACCCAGCGGCGACCCAGCTCGCCATCATGCGGAATTAATTGCCCATCAAGACGTAAATAATTATGCGCATCCAGCACCACTTTTTTATTGTGTAATCGGCATTCATCTAAAAATAGCTGATAAAAACCCACCTCATTATCAAAGCGTTCTAATTTAAAAGGGAAGCGAATTAATTTAAACGGAGTTTGTTTAACCGACTGGATCATTTTAGTCCAATCATCCAGCCGCCATTGATCTACGCCTGTACCAAATTCTGCCCCTGCAATACTAATCCCTGTTTTCATATTCTTTAGCGTTTAACCCCAAACAGTTTCAGGATAAATGAAATGATTGTCTGAATGATGCCAACCGAGCCATCAACTTGCGGAGCAGGCTCTTTTAATATTGCCTGCTCTAATTGAACCACCACAGACTGACTTTCAAAAACGGCATTATTAACAGGCTCACCGATAAAATTAATTTTACTAGTCCCGGAAAAATCTTCCGCCAAAGAAAAACTCGCGGTCAATAAATCAACCGGTAACTTGCCCTCACCCGGCCACTTGCCATCCACAGACATCCACGCAAGATGAATAAACTGATCCGTGTTCGAATCATCATCGTCAGCCTGATCAGCAAAATCCGCAGCACGTTTGGGCTGCATATCTACCGCCAACTTCCCCTGAGAAAAAACAGACTGCAAACCATTAAAAGTCAATTTCCGAGAATCGAAAAATAGCTTTACTCCAATACCAGCCAACATGTCAGAATTGGAAGAATAAGTGAGCGTCAGATCAAATTTATCTCCCGAATTCGCTGTAATTAGCGTGCTCGAAGGTGTAATGGTTTGCTTGTGCATCATAGCTGCTGCATTCATTATTTTGGCTATTGAATCCACAGCGACATCTGGTCGGATGTGGGGCTTTCCCGTTGCTGAACGTACTAATACTCCAACAATATTACATTGAAGGAGTCTAGTCAGGCGGCTAAAAGCGCAACGTGTTCACCGTAGGATTGTTCGCCCAGCAAGCTGGGCTCCTACAAA
>CAZUAW010000261.1:1340-3656 GCA_964618535.1 uncultured Thiotrichales bacterium | reverse complement strand
ACATGACCGACCTTTCGCACTATCGCAATATTGGAATATTTGCGCACGTTGACGCTGGCAAAACAACGACAACCGAGCGGATTCTCAATCTGACAGGAAAAACGCATAAGATTGGTGAGGTGCATGACGGTGAAGCAACAACTGACTTCATGGATCAGGAGCGCGAGCGTGGTATTACCATCCAGTCTGCCGCGACCACCTGTTTTTGGAAAGACCATCGCATGAACATCATCGATACACCGGGGCACGTAGATTTCACGATTGAAGTTTACCGTTCTCTGAAGGTGCTCGATGGTGGTGTCGGCGTATTCTGTGGTTCTGGCGGTGTTGAGCCTCAGTCCGAAACTAACTGGCGTTATGCGAATGAGTCTGAGGTTGCACGGATTATTCTGGTCAACAAGCTCGACCGGATGGGCGCAGACTTTTACCGCGTCATTGATCAGGTAGAAAATATACTCGCAGCAGTGCCTCTAGTGATGGTGCTGCCCATTGGTATCGAAGATGATTTCACCGGTGTGGTTGATCTGCTGACCCGTAAGGCCTGGGTATGGGATGACTCTGGTGATCCTTCAAGATACGAGCTTCAGGATGCGCCTGAAGACATGAAAGATAAGGTCGAAGAGTATCGTGAGAAGCTGATCGAAACGGCTGTTGAGCAAGATGACGACATGATGGAAATGTATCTGGAAGGCACAGAGCCACCCATGGATGACATCAAGCGCTGCATTCGCAAAGGCACTATCGCACTGGACTTCTTCCCAACCTATTGTGGTTCTGCATTCAAGAACAAAGGCATTCAATTAGTACTCGACGCAGTCATTGACTATCTACCTAATCCGGTTGAAGTTAAGCCTCAGCCGGAAGTGGATATGGAAGGTAACGAGACCGGCGAATTCGCGATTGTCGATGTTGATAAGCCGGTTCGGGCATTGGCGTTCAAAATTATGGATGATCGCTTTGGTGCATTGACTTTTATACGTATGTATTCCGGTACTGTGAATAAGGGCGATACGCTGGTAAATACCTACACGGGTAAAACCGAGCGAATCGGTCGGATTGTGGAAATGCACGCCGATTCACGTGAGGAACTCGATGCTGCGAGAGCAGGCGATATCGTCGCATTTGTTGGCTTGAAAAATACTCAAACCGGTCATACGCTCGCCGATCAGAAGAACCCTGCCACACTAGAGCCGATGGTTTTCCCAGATCCTGTTATCTCGATTGCGATTCACCCGATTGACAAAGGTGGTTCTGAGAAAATGGGAATCGCACTGAGCAAAATGATTCAGGAAGATCCCTCGTTCCGTGTTGAGACTGATGAAGAGTCTGGCGAGACCATTATCAAGGGAATGGGTGAGTTACATCTTGATATTAAGGTAGACATCCTCAAGCGAACGCACGGCGTTGATATTCAGGTCGGTAAACCACAGGTTGCGTACCGCGAGACCATTACCCAGGCGATTGAAGATAGTTACACGCACAAGAAACAAACCGGTGGTTCAGGTCAATTTGCGAAGATCGAATACACGGTGGCACCTGGTGAGAAGAACAGTGGCTATGAGTTCGAATCCAAGGTGACAGGTGGTAACGTGCCACGTGAATTCTGGCCTGCGGTTGAGAAAGGTTTTGCCAAAAGTATGGCCGAAGGCGTACTCGCTGGATTCCCGTTACTCGACGTGAAAATCACTTTGACCGATGGTGGCTTTCACCCGGTTGACTCCTCAGCCGTTGCCTATGAAATTGCTGCCAGAGCTGCGTACCGTCAATCAATTCCCAAGGCTGGACCTCAGTTACTCGAGCCAATCATGAAGGTAGACGTGTTCACACCAGAAGATCACGTGGGTGATGTGATTGGTGATTTGAATCGTCGTCGTGCGATGGTGCAGGGCCAGGAAGCCGTTGCGACCGGTGTGCGGATTAAGGCCAATGCGCCATTGAGCGAGATGTTTGGTTACATCGGTAGCCTGCGTACCATGACTTCTGGTCGTGGTCAGTTCTCAATGGAATTTGATCACTATGCAGCATGTCCTAACAATGTTGCTGAGGAAGTGATTAAAGAAGTTAAAGAGATGAAAGCTAAAAAATAGACGAACATCGCGTCTGACTAGCCAGTCGATTTATAACTATTGACTGGCATAAAAAAGCCGAACCCACTGGGTTCGGCTTTTTTTTGTCTGTGGTTTTTTCTTAGTTAGCGCTTGGGCAGCTCACTACCACAGGTTCGTCACCTGAATCATCAAGACATAAACCGTTAGCAATCTGAACATTGATGTCGCCATCTGTCGCATCAACAACAATACTGGCATCGCCACCGGT
>CAZUAW010000261.1:0-1240 GCA_964618535.1 uncultured Thiotrichales bacterium | reverse complement strand
ATCAACAATCGTATCAACATCCACTTCCAGAGTGATCTGGGAAATGATGTCAACACAGCTGGAAGCCTGGATATCCAGCGCAGCCGCCGCGCCAGAGCAAATTGCACTTTCATTGGGGTCGAGTGTGACAACGTCTCCGCTGACATTGGTCACGGTTGAGTGATACGCGAGATCGCCAATCACTTCGAGCAAATCTCCAAAACCACCAAATGTGTCATCGGTGTCATGGCTGCTGCGAGCTGATTTTGCCGCCGGACTACTATCACCAGTGAAAAGTGCACCCAGTGAACCCATTGCAGAAGAGTCACTGAATACTTGACCAATGGAATCGAGATTGCTGGTCATGCTGCGGGTCATCCCCTGCTGCACGCTTGAGCCGATTTGATCTGCTCTCAAATCACCCAGATCCGTTGAATTAAGTAGCTGATCCAGTGGAGAATCACTACCGCAACCACTGGTTAAAGCTGCAACCAGTGCTACGCCAGCGAATCCAGTAAATGATGTATTTCTATTGCTAAAAAGCATGCGTCAACCCCTCGGCTTTAGTTAATATAATTGATCAGTCTAGCACAGCTTCTCTAACTGAAAACGTAACAAGGATCACAGTGTTGCCGAATCGAGTCATTACAAATATCGGCACACGCTGTAAACTTAAATAAACATATTCTTTACAAAGGTGCTGATATTCTTTACAAAGGTCTGTATGTCTACTCTGAATATTAACGTTCGTGTCACGCCAGAACTAAACAAGCATTTACAACAGCAAATAGGCGAATCAGGCCTATATAACAACGCCAGTGAATACATTCGAGACCTTCTTCGTAAAGACTTAAAATCCCAAAAAGAATCTTGGGAGTGGCTAAAACGTGAATTAGAACCAGCACTCAGAGCGGATGATTCTGATTATCAGGAAATACGCGCGGCTGACGTGATTTCCAGAAACAAGCTCCCATGAACTATCGGTTTTACCCCCAGGCTGACGGACAGCAAGCAAGATCAAATTTGGGCGTATACCTACAACACCTGGGGCGAAAAACAGGCAGAAAAATACATCAAAGGTTTACACGCCTACATCCAGCAACTAGCAAACAAAAGAAATCCCGTGGCAACCACTACCCTCAGAGCTTCTGGTTCTATCTGACTTAGAGATAGATGTCTTTTTTGGCGGCTATCAAAAACACTACATTTTCTTCAAAGTGCTAAAGGACGGGGCGATTGGAATTATGAGCATCTTGCACAA
>CAZUAW010000260.1:2076-3706 GCA_964618535.1 uncultured Thiotrichales bacterium | reverse complement strand
CTAACAGCAATAAGCTCATCTTGTCAGATGCACTTTCGATATTTGTAGACAAAAACATTGATTTTGTAGATGCACTTATCTGTACCAAGTCCAGACTGCAAGGTTATGAAAGAATCAGTTTTGATCGTGATGTGATGTGACGAAGCAATACACTAAAGTACCGAGTTCCATCCGTTCAATCCGTATCACATAATACCTTACGAACCTCAAAAGACCTGCAATTTAGCCCATCTCCCTAGCCGAAATATTCTGGCTCGTTACCAGCCTTCCACTTAATGTTGCAACCGAGGCTTGGGATTTGATCACTATCGGGCGCATTACCAGCGAGTAACGCATCCGCTGCGGCGCGCATATCAGCACCGTTCACTGGCGTATCGCTCTTGGGGCGTGCCGCATCAAACTGGCCTCGATAGACAAGCTTTCCAGCTGTGTCATACATGAAAAAGTCTGGAGTGCAGGCTGCGGTATACGCCTTGGCTGTTTCCTGAGTTTCATCAAATAAATACGGGAAATTCAAATTGTATTGTTTGACGAATTCAACCATTTTTTCAGGGCTATCATCTGCATAATTTTCAACATCGTTGGCATTAATTGCGATAATTTTAAGTCCCTTTTCGCCATACTCTTTAGCGAAGGCAGAAAACTCATCCATGATATGAATCACGTACGGGCAATGGTTACAGATAAAAGCAACCAATACAGGCTGCCCTGCAAAATCTGTAAGAGACACAGACGTATTGGTAGAAGGATCAGGTAGGGAAAAGTCGATGGCTTGTGAGCCAAGTTCCAGCATCGTTGAGGGGGTTTTAGACATGCGAATACTCCAGATTAGGGATAAATATTCGCGCTAATGTGGCAGATTAATTATATAGCTGCAAATTACCTTGAATTTCTCTGGCTGACGCGATTAGACAGCTGCCGCCAATTCTCGAATTGATGCGCCTGATGACGATGATTGCGCGGCGAGTTCTGAGTACAGACAACAACGATTACGACCAGATTCTTTCGCTACATAACAAGCCTCGTCCGCCTTGCGAGTCGCAGCAGTAAGATCATCACTGGCATCTTCCAGCATCACCAGCCCAATACTGACACCCACTTTAAATTGCTGACCTTCGTAATTAAACTCAAACTGCTTGAGCGATTCAATGAGTTTTTCTGCAACGCCCAAGGCAGTCGATTCATCTACGCGGCTTAGAACCACGCCAAACTCATCACCACCAAGGCGCGCCAAGGTATCATCCGCTCGCAGATTCTCAGAGAACAGCGCACAAACCTGAATTAAAAGCTGGTCACCCGCATCATGCCCGCAGGTGTCATTAACAGTTTTGAATTTATCCAGATCCAGAAACAGCAATGCAGCCCCCGTTTGTCGCTGCTTGATGCACTGAATGGCAGAAGTCACTTTTTCATGAAAATGACTACGATTCGGCAACCGGGTTAATTCATCATGATTCGCTCTCCATGCCAGCTCCTCACGTAACGAGCGTTCTTTACTTACATCATGGAGCACAATCACAGTGCCGCTTTGCGAGCCATAGCGTGAGATTCTAGCGGCGGTAAATCGCACCGGAACAATCCTTTCACCACAGAGCAGTTCGGTATCCATGGTTGAGAAAATCGGTTGGGA
>CAZUAW010000260.1:0-1976 GCA_964618535.1 uncultured Thiotrichales bacterium | reverse complement strand
GCCATCGTACGCAGAGCAAATAGTCCCATCAGCAATATCATCATCAAGCTGAAACCAATCGCCAGTAACGCCAAGCGAATGTTCTCTCGATAAATGTCATTAGCCACCAATATGCCAATGCCAACTTCATCGTTACCCAGAGCCAAAGCACCTGACATACCGAAATAGGATTTGCCATGACCACTCCACCGAACCATTTCACCAAGCTCCGCTGGCTCATTGCTGGCAACACCGCGCATAATCGCGTCAAAGAAATACTGTCGCCCCTTGAAGCTAAGATAGGGTGTACCTCTGAGTAAATTTTCCAGTGACTCGGATTGGCTAACTTCGGTCACGGCTGACATCCCACACAGGTAACCAATCAGCTTGCCTGAAGACATCAATTTACGCGCATTGGTCAAATACAACATTGAATCCGTGGCGACCATGCCGCCAACAGCAGAGAAGCACTGCAAAGCACCAGGAGCTGTAAAGCCAGGTCGAAAATAGGAAGCTGTCGGATTACCTTGATGATCAATTAAATACAGCGCATCGGTTCCGGTCGTTACAGCGCTATTCTCCAATGCATTCTGAGTTGATTCGAGATTTCCATTTTCAACAACAGAGAGGAATTTGGCATCTGCTGATAGAGCGTGCATAGCATGATTAAAGCCATCATAAGTGTAGTTAAGCACCACACCATAGGTGGTTAAACCGCTACGTAACCGCTCCTGATATTGCTCATCAAACTGCTTGCTGGCCGTCTTCCCCAGAAAGACACCCGATAACACCAGTATCAATAAAATGACAGCCACTGTGAAATACAGCGACCTGTCTCTGTTAGTTTTACTCAACGTAGTAACCTTGATAAAGCAGCCAAAACCAGTGCTTAAAATATCGGCAGCTTTGCGACTAAATTCAGTTCAAAACGAGTAATTTAGACAAATTTGTGACGCGTATGAACTGCGCTGCCAGACGGCTCACTCCCATTGCGATTAAAAATGTTCATTTACAACTGGGAGCAAAGACTTCGAAAAAACAGCTTATTTCGCCAGCCTGCCAGGATGCGGGACTTCAGTCCCGCCTGGTGATTTTGGCTGTAGCACAGCGGGACTGAAGTCCCACATCCGTTCGAGCCTTTATCGGCGTTGGGGATAAAACCTCGAAGGGCGGCCATGGACTCCTCTTTATATTTTTGATTTGACTCCCTTTTAGCTTAGCGCGAGCACTGAGAAAGGGGCGTCGATCGCAGTATTACTTGCGTAGCCCCATCAAATCCTAGCTCATTTTAAATGTATTTAGATTGAGTCGGCTAAGCGATTTTCTCAGATTTTTATCGAAAGTTGCGATAACAGATCCCTTTACCGCAAGACTTGCACTGACAATCATCGCATCACCATAGTCAGCCACTGATTCAGGCCAAAGAGAAAGCAGAGTAGCCACATCTAAACTTGAGATAAATTCGATGCCAGGCATCTCAGCCAAATCACTGATCATGGCATTAATGCTTGTCTTTGGTATCTCATAAATTGAATCAAGAACATAAACGAACTCACTCAACACATGGTGATGAATGAGGACAGTAATCCTCAGTTCTGCTGCATCCTGTAGCAGAGAAGCTATTTTATCCTGCTGTTCAGGATTCCTGTCTGTGAGAAATGAGATCAGCGCATTAGTATCTATTACGACCGTTTTCATTTGAATTTCTGTAGTCGTTGCTCCCGCGCTGCCTGAATATCCCCAGCAATATCCCCCACCCCGATTTTGATCGACCCTCGAAGATCAAGAAATTTAGGCTTACTGGGTGATACCACAATTTTCCCATTCTCTATACCCCAATCCAGCTTGTCATGAATGGACAAATGCAACCTTTCCCTGATTCGCTTAGGTATTGTGGTTTGGAACTTCGATGTGATTACGGTATGCATAGATTAATTTACCAAAATAATTCTTACCATTTTAATTTATCGTAAGAATAAAGCAGCGTCAAGACTGGA
>CAZUAW010000259.1:0-3723 GCA_964618535.1 uncultured Thiotrichales bacterium | reverse complement strand
TGAAATCAATATCCTGCGCGATCATCACATGAATTCATGAAATATCCGGGTTAAACAAGCCGACTGCTTGACACGAGCAAAGTTCAGACCTATAGTTCGATACGTATCGAACTATAGAATCAAATTATGCCCAAAGCGGAAATATTCAAAGCCTTATCCAATCCACACCGCCTGGCGATTTTTGAACAGCTGTGTAGCTGCTGCGAGCCAGGAACGGTTTGTAGCCTGGAATCAGCCACCAGTATGTGTGTCGGCGATTTGGGTAAGAGCCTGAATATTGCGCCTTCGACTGTCTCGCATCACATCAAGGAGCTAAACCGAGCTGGTTTGGTGCAGATGGATCGGCGCGGTAAGAACATTGACTGTCGGGTAGTGCCTGAAATATTGGTGGAATTATCAGACTATTTTAAGCGATAAAAATTGAAACTGGAGAATAACGATGACTGAATCTGAAAGCTGCTGCGAACCGACTTGCTGCACCCCTGAAACCCCCTCTCAAGCGAATGACGCACTCAGTGCCGATGCCATTCGTCAAAATGTGCGCGAGGATTACGCCAAGGTGGCACAAGCCAGTAATGACAGCGGTGCCTGTGGCGTCGAAAGTAGCTGCTGCGGTGTTTCTGATGACAGCGCCCTCAACACATTGATTTCCACCCGCCTTGGATACAGTGAAGATGACCTTAGTGCAGTACCAGAAGGTGCAGACATGGGGCTTGGCTGCGGTAATCCCAAGGCGATAGCAGCAATTCAGACCGGAGAAACCGTACTCGATCTTGGCTCTGGTGGCGGATTTGATTGTTTTTTAGCGGCCACGGAAACTGGCGATACGGGCAAAGTGATCGGCGTCGATATGACGCCCGATATGATCAGCAAGGGTAGATCAAACGCAGTCAAAGGGAATTATCATCAAGTCGAATTTAGATTAGGTGAAATTGAGCATTTACCGATCGCCAATGACAGCGTCGATGTGATTATTTCCAACTGTGTGATTAATTTATCACCCGACAAACAACAGGTTTTCAGTGACGCATTTCGCGTACTTAAACCCGGCGGCAGACTGGCAATTTCTGATGTCGTTGCCAGCACCGAATTACCGGAAGCGTTACGCAACGACCGTGAATTACTCTCAGGCTGCATGGCGGGCGCATCCCTGGTCAGCGACATTGCGTTAATGCTCAATGAAAGTGGTTTTGAAGAAATTAAAATTGCGCCCAAAGATGAGTCACGTGAATTTATCAGCGACTGGGCACCTGGCAGGGGGATAGAAGAATACGTGGTATCTGCAACGATTGAAGCGGTAAAACCAAGCTAAATCGCTGCACAATGAGCGGCATCTGCCAAGCGCTGATGCCGTTCTTTTTTAGGTAATTCAGAAATTGAAATCATTTCCTGATAAAACCGTGAAAAATTAAATTCACAGGCAGTGAGCCAACGAGAAAAATCGGGGATCTTATCTTGATACACTGAAATGGATGCAAGCCGGGCATTATTGACCGGCTTTTTAAACCAGCCATCGTAACCGGTATATCCTTCCCAGACAGTTGTTTTAAGTGTTTCGTAATTAACTTTAAGCTGATTAAAAATAGCTATTTTCTGCTGTGCCATTTCCGATTCATTTGCGCCACTTGCATAGAGCGTTTTGAGGTTTTCAGAAGTTTCTGCCAATAATTTGATAAACACCAATTTTCTTTTTAAATACTTTTCATAGCGTTCGAGTCCATCAGGATCTTCTGCTGCCAACCATTGACGCACACCGTATTCACCTACCGCTGAGGCGAAGGCTTCATTAAAAGAGGTATCATTTTTAATATAAAAAATCTGGTGCGCTAATTCATGAAATATAACTTCTGCTAATAAAATTTCTCCGCGATCAACCATCGGACTGGTAAGTGGATCAGCAAACCAGCCCAGAGTCGAATAGGCGCGCGAACCTCGCACCATCACATCAAACTTCTCAGCATCAATATTCGCTGCAAATTCATCAGCATCGGACTCAGCGTAATAACCCCGATAACTCACACACCCCACAATCGGGAAGCACCATTGCGACGGGGTCAGCGAATAGGTTGGCGCAGCAACCACATTCCAAACAATATAATCCTTATCCAGCTCGACAAAAGATTGATAGCTTTTATTGTCTGGCAAACCAAGTTGTGTCACCGCGAACTGGCGAATTTTCAAAGCCTTTTGTAACTGTTTTTCGCGTTTATCGTCCATCTCGCCTGCTGCGAGTAAATCCTCAATGGGTTCGCGTTTGCTCATTAAGCTGAGATGTCCAGCGGCGGTTTGCCAGTAATATCCCATGGTGGAGCAGCCAGCGAGTGGCGCAAGCAGAAAAATCATTGTTAGTGTTCTAAGCATTCTTGTTATTCTACGGCAATCAGCTTTAAATCAATATTCGAACCTTGAAATCAACCAACACATCTACTTATCTCGTCGGCGGCGCAGTGCGCGACAAACTACTCGGCAGAAAAGTCCTGGAACGCGACTGGGTGGTGGTCGGCGCTACTGTACAAGACATGCTTGAGCAGGGATTTCGTCAAGTCGGCAAAGACTTCCCCGTATTTTTGCATCCCGAAACACATGAAGAATATGCATTGGCACGCACCGAGCGAAAAACAGCACCCGGCTACCACGGTTTTACTCTGCACGCATCGCCTGAGGTGACGCTTGAGGAAGATTTATTCCGCCGTGATTTAACCATTAATACGCTTGCACAAGACCATGACGGCAGCATTATCGACTATCACAATGGTCAGCAAGATTTAGACAATCGATTGCTAAGACATGTCTCCCCAGCTTTTGCCGAAGACCCAGTAAGGATTTTGCGGGTTGCAAGATTTGCTGCTCGCTATGCCTATTTAGGTTTTAAAGTCGCACCAGAAACCAATCAGCTAATGCGTGAGATGGTTGATTCCGGCGAAGTTGATGCACTGGTGCCAGAACGAATTTGGCAGGAAACGCAAAAAGCGCTAACCGAAACCCAGCCCTCCGTATTCTTTACCACGTTGAGAGAGTGCGGTGCGCTAGCAGTGATATTCCCAGAAGTTGAAAAACTTTTTGGCATCCCACAGCCGGAGAAGCACCACCCAGAAATCGACACCGGCGTACATACCATGATGGTTTTGGATATGGCTGCCAAATTATCAGAAGACCCAAAAACCCGCTTTGCTGCGCTCACCCACGATCTTGGAAAAGGCACCACACCAGCCAATTTATTACCGCGCCATCATGGTCATGAAGAACGTAGCGTCAAATTACTGGAAAACCTCTGCTCAAGACTTAAAGCGCCCAAAGCCTATCGCGATCTCGCAGTGCTGGTTGCACGCTTTCACGGCAACATTCATCGCGCTGCGGAATTACGGTCAAAAACCGTTTTAAAAATCATCAAACGCTGCGATGGTTTTCGACAGCCTGAACGTTTCGAGTTGTTACTGCTCGCTTGCGAAGCCGACAGTCGAGGCCGTAAAGGCATGCAAGATATCGACTATCCACAAGCAAATTTTTTCTGCACCGCGCTCAAAGCTGCCAAAGCAGTACCCGTAAAACCACTGGTAGAACAGGCATTAAAAGGTGAGCAATTTGCCGAAGCCTTAGACAAACTTAGAATCTCTGCGATCAAATCGCTGTAGGTCTTAGCCCACTACGACCTGCGACAGCTCCTAAGCACATCTGGAACGATAAGAACTTTATTGATCACGGCGTTTCCTTAATCTTCTGTAA
>CAZUAW010000258.1:0-3738 GCA_964618535.1 uncultured Thiotrichales bacterium | reverse complement strand
CGGTAAACCAAAAAAAGCCTGCTAGTTAGCAGGCTTTTTGGTGGTGCTTTCTAATTTGGCTCCCTGGCCCGGGCTCGAACCAGGGACCCATTGATTAACAGTCAATTGCTCTACCAACTGAGCTACCAGGGAATTGAGGCGAGATAATATAGTCTCAATCTGGATCGGTCAATAGACGTAGATCTCAGAAATTCGTCTTAGGTGAAAAAAGCGGGCAGGGATCAACGAATTGCTTGCTCTATTCGGTCTAATGCGGTCTTTAAATTTTCCATGCTGGTGGCGTAGGAAACACGGAAGTGTCCAGACATGCCGAAGGCGGAGCCAGGTACGACGGCAACTTTGGCTTGTTTGAGAAAATGGTCAGCTAGATCAATGTCATTTTCAACGCCATCAAGTCGAGCAATGACTGCTTCTGCGTTGGGAAAGCTGTAGAAGGTGCCATCTGAAGGTAGGCAAGAGAGCCCGTCCATCTTGTCCAGGCGCTGGTAGACGTAGTTGTGTCGCTCCTGAAAGGCGCTGAGCATGGTTTGAATGCAGTTTTGATCGCCTTCTAGCGCGGCAGTTGCGGCGGCTTGGGTGATCGAGCTGGGGTTGGAGGTGCTTTGTGATTGCACTTTCTTCATTGCGGCAATCAAATCAGCCGGGCCTGCGCAAAAGCCCATTCTCCAGCCAGTCATCGCATAGGCTTTGGATACGCCGCTGAGGATCACTGTGCGGTCGTACAATTGGGGGCAGGCGGTGACGATGTTGGAAAACGGTTTGCCATCGAAGAGGATGTGCTCGTACATGTCATCGGTGCCGATCAACACTTGCGGATGTCGCAGCAATACTTCGCCCAGTGCTTTCAGCTCGGCTTCGCTGTAGCTGACGCCGGTTGGGTTGGAGGGGCTGTTGATGAACAGCATGCGGGTTTTCGCTGTGATGGCTTTTTCGAGCTGCTCGGGCAGTAGCTTAAAATTTTGCGATTGATCCGCTTCGACAATCACTGGCTCGGCATCGGCGAGTATCACAATATCGGGATAAGAAACCCAGTAGGGCGCGGGGATGATGACTTCATCGCCGGGATTGAGCATTGCCTGACAAAGATTATAAATGCACTGTTTACCCCCAGTGGAGGCCTGTACCTGATCCATCCCATAGTCGAGATTGTTGTCACGCTTAAATTTATTGATGATGGCTTGTTTCAGTTCAACCGTGCCATCCACTGCGGTATAGCGGGTTTGACCGTTATTAATCGCTTCAATCGCTGCGGTTTTGATATGCTCAGGGGTGTCGAAATCTGGCTCGCCGATACTGAGGCTGATAATGTCTTCGCCCTCGGCGCGCAGCCTGCTGGCGGTGGCGGCGATGGCCAGCGTTGCTGACGGTTTTACACGTTGAATTCGGTTTGAAAGTTGGCTCACAGCTGGATCCTTCTATGATCTCTAAAGATGTCGTTACTCTAATGTAATTATCCTTATGAATAAACCTTTTGAACTCGTTACAGACTATGAACCTGCCGGTGATCAACCCGCTGCGATTGCAAAACTAATAGAGGGTTTAGAGGATGGTCTCGCCTATCAGACTTTATTGGGTGTGACCGGCTCGGGTAAAACATTCACCATGGCAAATGTCATTGCCACGTTGAATCGCCCCGCCATTATCCTTGCGCCAAACAAAACGCTGGCGGCGCAGTTGTACGGGGAGATGAAAGAGTTTTTCCCAAGTAATTCGGTCGAGTATTTTGTTTCTTACTACGATTACTATCAGCCGGAAGCGTATGTGCCGGCGAGCGATACTTATATTGAAAAGGATGCTTCGATTAATGACCACATCGAGCAAATGCGCTTATCGGCGACCAAGGCATTGTTCGAGCGACGCGATGTGGTGATCGTTGCTTCAGTCTCTTCGATTTACGGTTTGGGTGATCCCAAGTCATACTTGAAAATGATCATGCATCTGGATCGCGGCGATAAAATTGATCAGCGCCAGATGCTACGGCGACTCGCCGATTTACAATATAGCCGCAACGAAATGGATTTTAAGCGCGGCACTTATCGTGTGCGCGGTGATGTAATTGATGTATTTCCAGCAGAAGCCGAACGGGATGCATTACGCATAGAACTCTTCGATGATGAAATTGAAAAATTAAGTCTGTTCGATCCACTCACCGGACAAGTGGTTAAAAAAGTTCCAAGATTTACTGTTTATCCAAAATCACATTATGTTACGCCGCGTGAAATTATGCTCAACGCGGTCGATCAAATTAAAGAAGATTTAAAAATCCAGCTAAAATATTTAAATAAAGAAAATAAATTAGTTGAAGCGCAGCGTTTAGAGCAGCGCACTTTATTTGATATCGAAATGATATTGGAGTTGGGATATTGCAACGGCATTGAAAATTATTCACGTTATTTATCTGGGCGTGATCCGGGCGATCCACCTCCGTGTTTATTTGATTATTTGCCATCTGGCTCATTGCTAATTATTGATGAGTCACACGTCACCGTGCCGCAGCTTGGTGCAATGTATAAAGGTGATCGTTCGCGCAAAGAGAATTTGGTGAATTATGGTTTTCGATTGCCATCGGCGTTGGATAATCGCCCATTAATGTTTAAAGAGTTTCTCGAACTTGCGCCGCAAACAACTTACGTTTCTGCAACACCTGGTCCTTACGAGCAGGAACACGCTGATGCAGTGATCGAGCAGGTTGTGCGTCCCACAGGTCTGATTGATCCGCAAGTAGAAATTCGACCCATTGCCACGCAGGTTGATGATGTTCTTTCAGAAATTAATGAACGCGCCAAAAAGAACGAGCGTGTTTTAATTACCACGCTGACCAAACGTATGTCAGAAGATTTAACAGAATATCTGCAAGATAACGGCGCAAGGGTTCGCTATTTACATTCAGATATTGATACGGTTGAGCGCGTAGAAATTATTCGAGATTTACGCCTCGGAGAATTCGACGTGCTAGTCGGCATTAACCTGCTACGTGAAGGCCTGGACATGCCAGAAGTTTCTCTGGTTGCGATTCTTGATGCGGATAAAGAAGGCTTTTTACGTTCAGAAAGATCGCTGATTCAAACCATTGGACGAGCTGCCAGAAACCTCCACGGTAAAGCTATTTTATATGCCGATTCAATTACCGGCTCCATGCAGCGCGCATTGGATGAAACGGATCGTCGTCGTGATAAACAAGTGGCACACAACAAAAAACACGGCATCACTCCAAAAGGTATTAAAAAGAAAGTTGCAGATATTATGGAAGGCGCGTTTGCCGGTGGCTCGGGTTCGACGCCGCAGCGGTATGCCAAAGTAGCTGAAGAAAAAGCCAAGTATGGAAACTTAACCCCAGCCAATGCCAAAAAGCAGCTTAAACAATTAGAGAAAAAAATGTACCAACATGCACGCGATCTGGAATTTGAAGAAGCAGCAAAAACCCGTGATGAAATCCAATCACTCAAACGGGTTTGGCATGGAGTGGATTTGTAATAATAGAATTAATCGTTGCGAAAGTAATTGCATGCGCTGTGTTGTGGGTGACGCCTCCACGGGTGGAGAAGGTAGAGCGCCGCAGGAAGTCAAAGCCGAAGAATGAACCCCAACAAAAACACTCTAATCGGGCCCTATGTTTAAGGATGTGGGACTTCAGTCCCGCTGGTAGCTTGATCGAGTGCCATGGGCGGGACTGAAGTCCCACATCCTGAATTATTTTTCGACCTAAACTTTTTCAGAAACAATGGCTGGTTTTATGTG
>CAZUAW010000257.1:0-3739 GCA_964618535.1 uncultured Thiotrichales bacterium | reverse complement strand
AGCGCTAGGGTTCGTTCAATTATGGTGTTGTATGAAGAGCTTAAAATACAAATACAGGAAATAACGCATTCTCAATACAGTGTCTATTTACTGGATGCTATTTTTTCTAAGCCAATTTTTCAAGTTTCAGACTTAGTAAAAAAACTAAATAAAGAGTGTGGTATTCATGAAAAAACAACGCCTGGGCTGTTGAGGCAGTTAAGAGAAGCTAATATCTTGCAAGAGCTACAAGCAGCAAGTGGTCGTCGTTCCGCCATTCTTTATTTCCCTCGTTTAATTAATCGGGCGGAAGGGAAAGAAATATTAGTAGAGAATTTGTAGAGGCTAGGGACTCCATAAAATATCTTGTGGAGTGTATTTCGAATTTCACGCTCCATAAATGAGCTTATGGAGTGTAGAGACTCCACAAAACAGTTTGTGGAGTGTATTTTCGGTTTCACGCTCCACAAATAAGTTTGTGGCGTGTAGAGACTCCACAAAATAAAAAGGGTTTTTCATCAACACAAAGTTAGAATGAGAGCAAATCATTAGGGGCAAGGCAGGCATGGTTTCAAAAACAAACGAACAGGCGCTGGAAGCGGCGATTCAGAAATATCTGACGGGAACGTGTCTTGAAGAAATGAATCAAGGTTCAAGCAAGGATATTGCAGAGCCTTCGGTCGGTTATGGCTGTGACTACACACTGGGCTTGGCCGATGATTTTAACCCGCAGTTCGCAGTGGATACCGCCAAATTCTGGCAATTTCTCGAAGCCACGCAAGCCGATGAGCTGGATAAGCTACGCCAGAACAACCCCGATTGGCAACGCAAGATTCTGGAACGCTTTGATCGTTTGATTAAAAAACACGGGCTGTTACATTTGCTTAAAAAAGGGCTTGCTGTTGACGATGCTTTTTTTAACTTGATGTACCCTGCTCCTTTGGCAAGCTCTTCAAAAGCAGTCGTTGATCACTTTGCGGCTAATCTTTTCAGCGTTAGCCGCCAAATACGCTATTCACTGGCAAACCCCGCGCAAGAAATCGACATGGTGCTGTTTATTAATGGCATTGCACTGATCACTATCGAACTAAAGAATCCGTGGACTGGGCAAACCGCTCGCTTCCACGGTCAAAAACAATACCGTGAAGACCGTGACCCGCATCAGCCCTTATTGCAATTCGCACGCTGTTTAGTGCATTTAGCCGTAGACACCGATGAGGTGTATATGACCACTAAACTGGCGGGTAAGGAAACCTTCTTCTTGCCGTTTAACCAGGGGCATAACCACGGTGCAGGCAATCCTCCGAATACCGCTTCAAGCCTTTCTACACAGGGCGGGCATAAAACCGCTTATTTATGGGAAGCCGTATTAAGCCGTAAGAGTCTTGCCAATATTATCCAGCATTTTGTGCGCCTCGATGGGGCGGCAAAAGACCCGATGCAAAAACGCACGCTGTTTTTCCCACGTTATCATCAGCTGGATGTAGTGCGTAAGCTGATTGCGGATGCGACAGAAAACGGTGCGGGGCAGACCTATTTGATTCAGCACTCAGCAGGCTCGGGTAAGTCCAATTCAATTACGTGGGCGGCATTTCAATTGATTGAAGTCTATCAACAGGGGCAAGAGGAGCCTTTGTTTGACTCGGTGATTGTAGTCACAGACAGGCGCTTGCTGGATAAGCAATTGCGCAACAATATCAAAGATTTTTCGGAGGTGAAAAATATTGTCGCGCCTGCTCATAGCTCAAAAGAGCTACGTACCGCATTGGAAAGCGGCAAGAAAATCATTATCACCACCATTCAGAAATTCCCGTTTATTATTGAAGGCATTAGCGACCTCAGCGACAAACGCTTTGCGGTGATTATCGACGAGGCACACAGCTCACAAAGCGGTAGCGCCCACGATAATATGAACCGTGCAATGGGTAAGTCAGCCGCTCAGTCAGCCGATATTAACGATAATGAAACGCTGGATGTGCAGGAGAAAATCATTGAGGCAATGCAATCCCGAAAAATGCGCGGTAATGCTTCTTATCTCGCTTTTACCGCTACGCCAAAAAACACCACATTAGAAAAATTTGGGCAACAGCAAGCTGATGGTAGCTTTGAACCATTCCATTTGTACAGTATGAAACAGGCAATTGAAGAGGGTTTTATTCTCGATGTTTTAGCCAACTACACTACCTATAAAAGCTATTACGAGATTCAAAAATCCATTCGTGACAACCCCGAATTTGATACCGGGAAAGCGCAAAAACAATTACGCGCCTATGTAGAGCGTAGCCAGCAGACCATCAATACCAAAGCCGATATTATGCTGGAGCATTTTATTAGTCGTGTAGTGAATGCCAAAAAGCTACGCGGTAAAGCCAAGGGCATGGTCATTACGCAAAATATTGAAGCGGCAATTCGTTATTACAATGCAATCAGGAAATTATTAGAGGGTCGGGATAATCCCTTTAAGGTGCTGATTGCTTTTTCAGGCGAGAAAGACGTAGACGGCATCACCTATACCGAAGCCGAGTTAAATGGTGTTGTTGAGAATAAAACCAGTGAGGTATTTGATAGCGATGAATACCGACTATTGATCGTCGCCAATAAATACCTAACGGGATTTGATCAGCCCAAATTATGCACCCTGTATGCGGATAAAAAATTACAAGGTGTATTAGCCGTGCAGGCATTATCGCGTTTAAATCGCTCTGCAATGAACTTGGGAAAGAAGACCGAAGATTTGTTTGTGCTGGATTTCTTTAACACGGTGGATGATATTAAAACGGCATTTGATCCATTCTATACCGCCACCAGCTTATCCGAAGCCACCGATGTGAATGTACTGCACGAGCTAAAAGACATGCTGGATGAGGTAGGGGTTTATGAAGTTCAGGAGATTGAAGCCTTCGTGAGTCGATTTTTCAATAATGAAGCCGCTGATCAACTTAGCCCAATAATTGATGTCGCTGCCAGTCGTTTTAATCACGAATTAACGTTAGAGAATGACGAGCAGATTGATTTTAAAATCAAAGCAAAACAGTTTGTGAAGATTTATGGGCAAATTGCTTCAATTATGCCGTTTGAGTTAGTCGCATGGGAAAAGCTGTTTTGGTTTTTAAAGTTTCTTATCCCTAAGCTGATGATTACCGACCCCAACCAAGAAGTGATGGATGAGTTATTGGAATCGGTGGATTTATCATCCTATGGTTTAGAGCGCGTAAAGCTCAGTCACACGATAGGTCTGGATGATTCTGAAACTGAAGTAGACCCACAAAACCCAAATCCACGCGGCAATCATAATCGCGAGGATGAAACTGATCCACTGGATGAAATTATCCGCAGCTTTAATGAGCGCTGGTTTCAGGGGTGGAGTGCAACACCCGAAGAACAACGAATTAAGATTTTAAACTTGGTTGAAAACGTCGCAGTGCATCCTGATTTTAAAAATAAATATCGAGACAACCCTGATCCACATAATAGCGGTTTGGCATTTGAGAAAATGTTTCAGGATGTCATGCTCAAGCTTCGTAAAGACGAGCTTGAATTTTACAAGTTGTATGCAACTGATAACGCATTTAAAACCGCATTGACTCGAGACATAGAACGTATAGTGAATATGCGTCAGCCTCCGATAGACCAAGTTTCTCCATGACCGTAGCTCACCAACACTGCTGCTGGACTTCGTTCCTCAGCGCCAACCTACAGCAGCTGTTTTTCTAGCCCGGATATTTCATGAATTCATGTGATGATCGCGCAGGATATTGAT
>CAZUAW010000256.1:0-3741 GCA_964618535.1 uncultured Thiotrichales bacterium | reverse complement strand
ACAGCCGGCTACGAGCTTGATGTTTATGGCGGTTACGGTGGTTCAGCTGGAGACATTAGCTATGACGTTGGTTATATTGCCTATCTCTACCCAGTTGGCGATCAAGAATCTGATTTTAGTGAAGTGTACGGAAACCTTGGTTTTGCTGATTTCTCCGTTGGTGTCGCTTACCAGGTAGATGCTGAAGCCAGTGGTGCAACTAACCCTATCTATATCTCTGCGGGATACGACATGGAAATCAATAAAGATTTTGGACTTGGTTTGTATGCCGGTAACTATGATTTTGATAGTGCTGGCGGCGACTACACGCATTTCGGCGCAGCTGTGAGCAAAGGTGACTTCACGTTCGCAATCGATAAGACTGATGTTGACGGCGACGATCCTCGTGTAACCGTTTCATGGGGCACAACGTTCTAAATCAGTTTAAAAACACACCCACCAAGCTTTGCCTTGGTTTCTAGGGTAAAGCGATTAACGGAGAATTTAATGAAACTAATTACTGCAATTATTAAGCCCTTCAAGCTCGATGAGGTCCGTCAGGCCTTATCCGAGATTGGCGTACAGGGCATCACCGCAACAGAGGTTAAAGGTTTTGGCCGACAAAAAGGTCACACAGAACTTTATCGTGGTGCGGAATACGTGGTTGATTTTCTACCTAAGGTAAAACTGGAAATCGCACTCAAAGCTGATCTTGTTGATCAAGCCATTGAAGCCATTAGCAAAGCCGCCAACACTGGCAAAATTGGTGATGGCAAAATTTTTGTTTCCAACATTGAACAGACGATCCGTATTCGTACGGGTGAGACTGGTCAGGAGGCCCTCTAAAAATGGATGAAATTACCACTGTAGCGAATAGCGTCACTGAAATGGCCTATGCGCTTGATACGTTTTATTTCCTCATGTCCGGTGCGCTGGTCATGTGGATGGCGGCAGGTTTTGCCATGCTCGAAGCGGGACTGGTACGTTCCAAAAGTACCGTTGAGATTTTAACTAAGAATATTTCACTGTTTGCGGTTGCCTGCATCATGTACATGCTGATGGGTTACGCAATTATGTATCCTGGTTCTGGTGAAGGCGGCTGGATGCCAATTTTCGGCGGTATCCTCGGTAAAGTCGATAATGACGCTGCGGCAGTTCTCGCCAGCGGTGGAGACACTTACTACTCTAATCTCTCCGACTTCTTCTTCCAAGTTGTATTTGTTGCAACAGCGATGTCAGTTGTTTCGGGTGCCGTTGCTGAACGTATGAAGTTATGGGCATTTCTGCTGTTCGCAGTGGTCTTCACAGGCTTTATCTACCCAGTTGAAGGTTACTGGAAATGGGGTGGCGGTTTTCTTGATGCTGCTGGTTTCAATGACTTTGCTGGTTCGGGCATTGTTCACCTTGCAGGTGCGACCGCTGCTTTAGCGGGTGTTATTTTACTCGGTGCTCGAAAAGGCAAATATGGTAAGGATGGACAAGCCCATGCGATTCCTGGCGCAAACTTACCACTCGCGACACTGGGCACATTCATCCTGTGGCTCGGCTGGTTTGGTTTTAACGGTGGTTCTGAGCTGAAAATCTCAGACGTTGGTGAAGCCAATGCAGTAGCACTGGTATTTGTGAATACCAACATGGCGGCTGCTGGTGGTGTGATTGCAGCACTGTTAACCGCAAGACTGTTGTTTGGCAAGGCTGATTTAACCATGGCGCTAAACGGCGCATTGGCTGGCCTGGTTGCGATTACAGCAGAACCTCTGACACCAGCACCTGGCATTGCTACCTTAATCGGTGCAGTCGGTGGAATTATCGTTGTGTTCTCTATCGTCACACTCGACAAGCTGCGCCTTGATGATCCCGTCGGTGCAATTTCTGTTCACGGTGTTGTTGGCATGTGGGGTCTGCTAGCAGTACCTCTGACTAACCCGGATGCATCCTTCGGCGCACAGATCTATGGCCTTGTTATTATCTTCAGTTGGGTATTCGTAACCTCATTCATCCTTTGGTTAGTACTGAAACTGGTGATGGGTATTCGTGTCTCTGAGGAAGAAGAGTACGAAGGCGTCGATATCGGAGAATGCGGTATGGAAGCCTATCCTGAGTTTGTGAATAAGTAACTCACTTCTCAAGATATGAAAAAGGGGCGCATTTGCGCCCCTTTTTTTATCTCAGGAACTCTTATTCTTCGATCAATTCAACCCGTCGATTAACCGCCCGCCCTTCAGCGGTGGTATTTAGCATCAGCGGCATTTCTTCGCCCTTGCCGCCAAAACGCAATCGCTGTGGATCAAAGCCTCTGCTAGCGATGTAGTTAGCCACCGCTTCTGCGCGACGTTCAGACAATTGCTTGTTCTTAGCCGCATTACCGAGGCTATCCGTATGACCAACAACAGCAATCGAAACACCGGGGCGCTGGATTAAATCTGCGGCAATACCATCCAGAATCAATTTTGAGTTTGAGGTCAAAGTCGCCGAACCTGATCCAAAGCTAACCCCTTCAAGGATTCTTGTATGCCCATCAGTTTGCACCGGCTCATAGGTATAGGTTTCGACCGATTGAATCGGCTGCACAGACTCATAAGCTGACTGCGTAACTAACACCGGACAGCCGGTAGCAGTTACCTGAGTTCCACGCCGCGTATCAGCACAGCGATCAAGCTGATCAATCACCCCATCGCCATCAGAATCTGTCGATGGCGCTAGAGAGAGCCCTCCTTGTGGCACTACCACCTTGGGTGCTGCTGCGGGTTTAGCTGGCTTTGCAACCGTAGGTTTCGCTTTGGATGGTGCTTTTGGTTTTTGCTGCGGCTTGGTTTTCGCCACAATTGGCTGCTTGGGAGCCGGAACAGTTTTCACTTTACGTTTGCCAAAGCGTTTTAGCGCGCTAATCGAAACACCCTGTATATTTTCATCTTGATATTCGTATTCCGCGCGTACCGCAACACCATTTTTCAGCGAATATTCCAAGCCAAAACCCGTGGTAAATTTAATCTCATTCGCCTGAGTAAAAGGTAGGTTAGCACTGCTACTAGTGGAAATCTGTGCAACACCTATTTTTAAAATTGCAGATAAACCAGCATTGTTGTTTGGGAACTGAAGCAGCGCTTGACCAGCCAGAACAGAATAATCCACTTCGCCAAAAATGGTTTCTGAATTACCGAGAAAGTTATTGCCTAAGCCAGCAGTACCATTGCCTTGATTGAAATCAGCAGGCCCAGAAAGCTTGGCGGTTCCGTAATTGGCATAAGATCCTTCAACGGACCAATAATCCGTTAGGTCGTAACCTGCAAAGAGCTTGATTAAACCATCATTATCATCTTCCACCCGAAAACCAGTCGTAATATCGACACTCCGCGTGGAGGGTTTGATTGTGGATTGACCACCACCAGCGCCAAAATAAAACTGCCTTTCTCCTGCTGAAATGTTACTGGTATTGACAGCAAGTACTGCAAATAAAGTCATGCAGACTTTTTTCACTACACACTGGTTTAATTTTAGGTTCGACATAAATCATCCTTATCTTGCAAATTCAATCTCCGCTTCTTGCAGAGATTATAGTGCTGCGAGTATTGCAGTTTGATGATCAAGAATTCACGAAGGTGATCACAGATCGCCACGCTAAAAGTTTGGCCTGCATCAAATAAATGAGCATTGGTGCGGTGTGCGCCGTAGGAATGGAGTGATCCAGTGCGAAAAGATAGAGGGTATATCTAACCCGGATATTGCATGAATTACACGAGTTCTCGCTTGTCTATTGATTCC
>CAZUAW010000255.1:0-3795 GCA_964618535.1 uncultured Thiotrichales bacterium | reverse complement strand
GGCCCGGAAGGGTTACATTCTGATTGTGTCGCAGCTGCCGATGTCCGCTGGTCACTCTCTCCACTGACATTCCCTCATCCATTGGTTCGAGTGATCGTCGCAGAACAAATCTACCGTGCCTGGTCAATCTTGAAAAATCACCCCTATCATCGAGCCTGACCCTGCTCACGCCCAACTGATTTTTCTAGGGTAAACGGTGAGTTAAGTTACGCATCGTAGACTTTCTGCGCAGCCGCAACCGCTGAACCTTCAGTTTTTAATCCAACCGCTTCGAGTGCGCTCAAGCAGGTGATGACATTCTTACGGCTGCTGGCATAGCCCATTAATCCGATGCGCCAGACTTTACCTGCAAGATCACCCAATCCACCTCCAATCTCTAGATCAAATTCATTGAGCAGTCTGCCGCGTACTTCTGCATCGTCAACGCCTTCTGGAATAGTTACTGCGTTGAGTTGTGGCAAGCGAGATTTTTCATCGACAATAAAGGAAATGCCCATAGTTTCCAGACCAGCGCGCAGTGCGAGATGGTTTTGATTATGGCGATTCCAGGAATTTTCGAGTCCTTCGTCTTGCAATATAACCAGTGCCTCGTGCAGTGCGTAGAGTGAGTTGATGGGGGCGGTGTGGTGATAGGCGCGCTTAGTGCCGCTGCCCCAATAACCCATTACCAGGTTGAGATCTAAAAACCAGCTTTGCACTTTGGTCTTGCGTGACTGAATGACATCGATGGATCTTTGGCTAAAGCTAACCGGTGAGAGTCCTGGAACACAGGAGAGACATTTTTGCGTACCAGAGTAAATGGCATCAATTTCCCAATCATCAACTCGTAGCTCGGAGCCGCCAAGAGAAGTAACGGCATCGACGATGGTTAAGCAGTCATGTTCATGCGCCAGCGCAACCAGCGTTTTAGCATCGGAGAGCGCACCTGTAGAGGTTTCGGCATGTACGAAGGCTACAATTTTTGCATCAGCATTCGCTTTAAGCGCGTCTTCGAGTTTTGCGGGATCTACAGCTGTGCCCCAGGCATCATCGACAACCACGGCTTCACCGCCACAGCGTTCAACATTTTCGATCATGCGCATACCAAATACGCCGTTGCGACAGACGATCACTTTATCGCCTGGCTCAATCAGATTGGCAAAGCAGGTTTCCATGCCGGCAGAACCAGGCGCAGAGACGGGTAAGGTCAGTTCATTTTTGGTTTGAAATGCGTATTGCAGCAGCACTTTAACCTCATCCATCATAGCAACAAACTGGGGATCGAGATGTCCAATGGTTGGTCTGGAGATGGCATTGAGAATGCGTGGATTCACATCAGATGGGCCAGGCCCCATTAAAGTACGAGCAGTTGGGATGAATGGGGTGATTGCCATGATGGTTTGTCTCTTTTTTAAGGGGGCTGCAATTATAGGGATACCGGACCCAGCTAACAACCGACTAAAATTAAGGTTTTAAGGCGACGCCTCAAATTTTGCTGAATGCAATTGCAAGGAAAATCCAGCCACTGATGAAGGCAATCCCTCCCAGTGGGGTGATGGCTCCGAGCCATTTTATTCCCGTAAGGGCGAGTAAATACAAACTGCCAGAAAACAGTATGATCCCAATCAGCATCAACAGACCTGATATTCCTGCGGGTTTAGTGCTGATCCCAAGATGCATGATGATGCCGACAATCAACAACCCCAGAGCATGGTAAAAATGATACTCCGTGGCGGTATTGAAGACGTTTAGAGAATAGTCGCTGAGTCTATTTTTTAGCCCATGCGCAGCAAATGCTCCGAGTAATACCGCTAGTGCGGCGTTGATTGAGCCTGCTATTAAGAAGAATTTAGCTGTCATGCTTTGAAACCTTTTTAAAATTAAATTAATCGATTGGGATTTTGATAGTGGCGCTGCTATTTTTTAGAGGCGCCCTTTAATGTGTAACTCAACGCGGCGATTCTTTAAGCGTCCAGCAGCGGTTTCATTATCAGCAACAGGGGATGTGGCGCCGTAGCCTTTAGCAGAAAGTCGCGTGGCGTCAATGCCGCTATTTTTAATATAGCTCACAACAGATTCTGCGCGTCGTTGGGAGAGGGCAGTATTTTGAGCAGCATTACCCGTGTTATCCGTATATCCAGCGATTTCTATTTTAACGTTTTGTTTTTGTTTTAGGCTGGCAATTACTTTTTCCAGTGCGACAATCGAGCTATTGGTTAACTCATCTGAATTACTTTTAAAATTGACACCTTCAAGAATTATTTTGGTTTGACCATTACTTATCATAGGTGTTTCGGTAGTGGATTCTTCTTTGTTTGTACTACCACCCGTTGCGACCCCCATTGCCTCGGGTTTAGAAATAACGGCATCGGTCACAGGCGTGGGTAAAGATATAGATTGGGTCTGATCAGTTACTGGAGTAATGTTAGATTCTAGCGTGACAGGGGTAGCCGAGTCGGGTGTTGAGAGAAGCGTTAACACCGGAGGCTTTGCTTGATTAATTTCAGTATCGCTATCAATAACACTATTCACGGGTTTTTCCATTAATATCTCTGTATCTGCGTCAGTTGAGGGTATGGTGTTATTTACAGGGGTATCGTTTTTGGTGATTTGATTACTGCATTGGGGGCTGCACCAGCCCAGTAATGCGAACAAAAATAAAATAACGATTGCGAGTAAGATTTTGTTTATCAAGTGACTTTCCTGAGGGCTTTTTATTGAGGACTAGAGTATACCTCCTTAAACTATCATTCGCTTGAGAACCCAGCCGTACAGGACATACTTAAATTGAGCTATCTAGATCATATTAACCGCTGCAACCATTACACACTGACAGCGCGCTTTCCGTTTTTAATTGATGGGGTGAGGTATGGATTTGTAACGCAAGAATTTGCACAATTATTAAATCAATTCCCAGACGTTTTTACCTGGACTCAAACTGAGTTAAAGCTATCCCCTAAACTCAATACTGCACAAAAACGTACAAATGCAGTTGCCGAGGTTCTGAGTATTCTGCGAACGCAGGGTCTTTTTGCTGCCTGGAACGACGAGCTGTTCGGTATTAAAAATAATTTTGATGACCCTGAGGTGATGTCAATTCAACGCGCCGCAGTCGCTTATTTTGGCTTGCGAGCGTATGGCGTACATGTCAATGGGTTGGTAAATACCAGCCAGGGGCAGAAGCTTTGGGTCGCCACCAGAGCCAAAAATAAAAACACATTTCCTGGCATGCTGGATCATATTGTTGCTGGTGGCCAACCTGCTGGCACAGGGCTGCTTGAAAACGTGATTAAAGAAGCGGATGAAGAAGCCTCTATTCCTGCGGCGCTTTCCTCTCAAGCGAAATTAAAAAGCACCATTACTTATTGTGGCGAAAGTACTCAAGGTCTAAAGCCTGATACTTTGTTTTGTTTTGATCTTCAATTGCCTAAGGAGTTTATTCCCCAGAGTAACGATGGAGAAGTTGAATCTTTCGAGCTAATCTCACTTGAAAAAGTTGCCAGTATCATTAATACAACCGAGCAATTTAAACCCAATTGTAATTTGGTGATTATTGACCTATTAATCCGTAAAGGCGTTATAGATAACCGAGATAATGAGCTTAGTCAGCGCCTTCGTCAGCCATTACCTTAGATTAATGAACCTTAAATTCAATCCGTCGGTTCAGTGCCTTGCCCTGCTGCGTAGCAAAGATAAAAATCCTTAAAACGCGAATACCTCCGCTGTTTAGTATGAGGGTTTCCTCTATTGAATTAGAGTAGACGAACCGCCCTGTGCGGAGCCGCATGCAGGGTGGTGTGGGGGCTGGGAGTTAGA
>CAZUAW010000254.1:0-3799 GCA_964618535.1 uncultured Thiotrichales bacterium | reverse complement strand
AAATCAATATCCTGCGCGATAATCACGTGAATTCATGCAATATCCGGGCTAAAAATGTAAGCGCCCCTGAGAAAAACCATGAACAGCACCTTTTTTATGCAAAAAATCGTTAAATACAACCAGTATTTGCCTCATTTTTGCATAAACAATGCACTATCCCTGATTTCCCTCAGTAGCACTTCTATTTTAGAGACGCCCTTATGTTTTCGGCATCTGGCATTAAATACCGTACCGAATTACCGGCTTTAATCAGCTGGCGAATTTTGGTTGAAGAAATATCCAGTTGGGTGACTTCTGCTTGCAATATTTTTCCGTAATTGGAGCCTTTTAGCTGCACGACATTGTCTACCATCACCTTATCCAGATATCCTTCTGGAAAAAGACTTTTGTCTATCTCAGCATCGGGGCGACGCATAATAACAATATTTGCGAGCTGCAGAATTTCTTTCCAGCGTTTCCATTTTGGCAGCCCAGCAAAAGCATCGGTTCCCATCAGCATCACAAAGCGTTGCATATCGCCATAACGCTGACTTAATTCCTGCAAAGTATCAATCGAGTAAGAAACTCCACCGCGTTCCAGCTCACATGCTTCGGCAACAAACCCAGGTTGCGTAGCAATTGCGTTTTCCAACAGGGTAAACCGTTGATCAGCAGATAGCTTAGGTTGATTTTTATGCGGTGCCTGATTGAGTGGAATAAAACGAATTTCATCCAGCGACAATAGTTCTTTTATTTCCAACGCCGGACGCAGGTGACCAAAATGAATCGGATCAAACGCACCACCAAACAGTCCGATCAATGCGCTATTCCCGCACCTGACCGTCACCGAAAACGACGTATTTCAGCGTCGTTAATCCTTCGAGTCCAACGGGCCCACGTGCATGTAGTTTATCGGTACTGATGCCAATCTCGGCGCCTAGACCGTATTCAAAACCATCGGCAAAACGGGTTGAAGCGTTAATCATTACTGAGCTGGAATCCACTTCACGCAGAAAGCGGCGAGCCTTGGTGTAATTTTCTGTAATGATGCTGTCGGTATGATGCGAACCATAATTTTCAATATGGTCAATCGCTTCATCAATGCTATCAACCACTTTAATTGAAAGTATTGGAGCCAAATATTCGGTGCCCCAATCTTCCTCAGTCGCTGCGGTAATACCTGGTAATAATGCCAGTGTTTTATCACAACCGCGTAGCTCCACATCCTTTTCATCAAACAAGCTTTGGAGTACTGGCAACATTTTTTTGGCAACGGAACTGGCAACTAGCAAGGTTTCCATTGCATTGCACACGCCGTAGCGATGGGTTTTTGAATTTAAGGCAACATCGAGTGCTTTTTTCTGCTCGGCATCGTCGTCAATATACACATGGCAAATGCCATCTAAGTGTTTGATCACGGGAATGCGTGAGTCTTTGCTGATCCGCTCGATCAGCCCTTTCCCACCGCGAGGGATAATCACATCCACGTAGTCGGACATCTGCAATAACTCACCCACCGCAGCGCGATCAGCAGTTTCGATCACTTGCACGGCAGTTGCTGGCAATCCGGCTTTTTCCAACCCCTGACGGATACACTTGGCAATCGCTTGATTAGAATGAATGGCTTCCGAACCACCGCGCAAGATGGCGGCGTTGCCTGATTTCAAACACAGCGCAGCGGCATCAGCGGTCACATTGGGGCGGGATTCGTAAATGATACCGATCACACCCAGCGGCACACGCATTTTGCCAACCTGAATGCCCGTAGGACGATAATCCAGATCACTCATTGCTCCGACGGGATCAGGTAATGCTGCGACCTGACGTAATCCTTCCGCCATGCCGTCAATGCGCTCATCAGTGAGTGCCAGACGATCCAGCATGGCATCATCCAGACCGCGTGCTTTACCAGCAGCGAGATCCAGCGCATTAGCTTGCTGTAGTAATTGACGGCTGGATTCTAGCGCCAACGCAGTTTCCAGCAATGCCAGGTTGCGCACAGCGGTATCTGAAGCAGCAACTTGTCGAGCAGCCAGACGCGCAGCCTGCCCCACTTCCAGCATGTAAGCTGGGATATCAATTAAATTTTCAAGGTTTGCGCTCATAGGTTTATTAACTGTTCAGTGTAAATCATCTTTTTTAACAAGTAGGCTGGATGACGGTGCATCTGAAATCCAAAGAAGTATTGTATATTAATCTATTCACTACTTCCTTTACTGAGGCAATCGGTATTTCTGAGTGGGACTATTTGGGCTAGTACTCCAGCAGCTACTTTGATGGATAGAAGAAGATGCGATTAAATACCACTGCTGGGGTTCGTTCTCACAACCAACCTACTTACTAATGAGTACAATAATTATGCGACATGATTTAGCTATGTAGCGGGTGCAATAAATTCCTTTTATGTCGGATAAGCTATATTGAAACACTGAGATAACTCAGATTGGCTTAAGCTTCCAGATATCGTCATTGTAATCACGCATGGTTCTGTCAGTGGAGAAAAACCCACTGGATGCTGTATTTAAAATACTCATTCGAGTCCACTTTTCCTGGTTTTGCCAAGCCTGACTGACTTGTTCCTGAGCTTCTACATAAGCGGCAAAATCCGCCAGCGTTAACCAGGGATCATGTGGGCTTTTCATCGAGCCAATCAGATCATTAAAAATACCCGGTTCGCAGGCGTTAAAATGGCCTGATTCGAGTAATTGCATCACTTCCTGTAAATCTTCATTCTCGTCGATAATCTGTTGTGGTTGATAGTGGCTGCGCAGCTCATCTGCCTCTTCTGATTTAAGACCGAAAAGAAAGAAATTATCATTGCCCACAGCTTCAAGTATTTCGATATTCGCACCATCATAGGTGCCGATTGTTAGAGCGCCATTCATCATAAACTTCATATTCCCGGTACCAGAAGCTTCTTTTCCGGCAGTGGAAATTTGCTCGGAGAGGTCAGCGCCTGGTGCGATCACTTCCATTGCGGAAACATTGTAATTTGGAAAAAATACCAGCTTTAACTTGTCACCGACTTCGGGGTCGTTGTTAATGATCTCCGCTACACTATTCACCAGCTTAATCAGGCTTTTGGCAATGGCATAACCCGGCGCGGCCTTACCGCCAAAGAGTACGCAGCGATTCGTCCAGTTCTCTGTATCTCCGCGCTTAATTCGATTATAGAGATGAATCACATGCAGCATATTCAACAGCTGGCGTTTGTATTCATGGATACGTTTTACCTGAATATCAAATAGCGATTCAATATTAAATTCCACATTGCAGGTTTCACGTACCAGATCAGCCAGCTGTTGTTTGTTGGACTGTTTAGCTGCTTTCCATTCAATCTGAAATTCTGGGTTATCAAGGTACTCAGGCTTGCCAATTTGCTGAATATTATCCAGGTTTGCGACCCAGCTATTACCAATATTGCGCGTAATTAACTCACTCATCACTGGGTTGGCGTGGGCAATCCAGCGACGTGGCGTGACGCCATTGGTCTTATTGTTAAATTTCTCTGGCCATAGCGCATAAAAATCGCTGAATAAACCTTCCACCAACAAGCGTGAATGTAGTTCCGCCACACCATTAACCGAATAACTCCCAACAATGGCAAGGTAGGCCATGCGAACTTGTCGATAATCACCTTCTTCGATAATCGACATACGCTTTTGCCGCTCAGTATCACCCGGCCACTTTAAGGCTACCTGATGTAAAAAACGGGCATTGATTTCATAAATAATATCCAGCAGTCGCGGCAACAAACGCTCAAACAGCGCAACAGGCCATTTCTCCAACGCCTCCGGCAGCAAGGTGTGATTGGTATAGG
>CAZUAW010000253.1:0-3831 GCA_964618535.1 uncultured Thiotrichales bacterium | reverse complement strand
AAAATAATATCTTGCGGTGGGAAGCCGACCTCATCGACCAGAATCCGGTAAGCACGGGTACAGATTTCGACCTTGCGCGCTTCGGTATCTGCCTGCCCTTCTTCATCAAACGCCATGACGATGGTCGCCGCGCCGTAGCGACGAATTAGCTTGGCATGATGAATGAATTTCTCTTCACCTTCTTTGAGCGAGATGGAATTCACCACGCCTTTGCCCTGAATACATTTCAAACCAGCCTCGATCACTTCCCATTTGGAGGAATCAATCATTACCGGTACTTTGGCGATATCCGGTTCCGCAGCCATGAGGTTGAGGAAGCGAGGCATTACGGCGACCGAATCCAGTAAGCCTTCGTCCATATTGACATCGACAATCTGTGCACCGCTTTCGACTTGTTGCAACGCAACATCCAGGGCTTCTTCGTAGGATTCTTCCTTGATCAGTCGCTTGAATCTTGCTGAGCCGGTGACGTTGGTACGCTCACCGACATTGACGAATAATGAATCTGCGGTGATGGTGCAAGGTTCCAGACCAGCGAGCCGACAGGCGATTTCTGGCTCAGAAGGTTGCCTCGGTGCGACCCCTTCAACGACTTCTGACATCGCTCGAATATGATCCGGCGTGGTGCCGCAACAGCCACCGATAATATTCAGAAATCCTGATTCTGCCCATTCGCGAATGTGCTCTGACATATCTGCCGCATCAAGATCATACTCACCAAACTCGTTTGGTAACCCTGCGTTCGGGTGTGCAGAAATCGCCACATCCGAAATGCGAGATAGCTCTTCCACATATTGACGCAGCAGATCAGGCCCGAGCGCACAGTTCAGGCCGATAGAAAGCGGATTCGCGTGGCGCAATGAATTATAAAACGCCTCAGTGGTTTGACCGGAAAGTGTCCGACCAGACTGATCGGTAATGGTGCCGGAAATCATAATCGCCAGCTCGATATCATCCTCTTCAAATACGGTCTGAACGGCAAACACTGATGCCTTAGCATTGAGCGTATCGAAGATGGTTTCGATCATAATAATATCGGCACCGCCTTCGATCAGGCCGCGAGTCGATTCTTTATAGGCCTCGACCAACTCATCAAAACTGGTATTGCGAAAACCGGGATCATTCACATCGGGAGAGATTGATGCGGTGCGATTGGTCGGGCCCAGCACACCGCAGACAAAGCGGGGTTTATCCGGCGTGGATGCCGCATCTGCCGCTTGTCGCGCCAGCTTTGCGGCGGTCACATTCATCTCATACGACAGCTCTTCCATCGAATAATCCGCCATCGCAATGCGGGTAGCGTTGAAGGTATTGGTTTCGATCAGATCAGCACCAGCATCAAGATATTGCTTGTGAATATCCAGCACTGCCTCAGGCTGAGTCAGCACCAACAAGTCGTTATTGCCTTTTAGATCAGAAGGCCAATCGGCAAAGCGCGCGCCGCGATAGTCATCTTCTTCGAGCTTTAAGCGCTGCACCATCGTACCGGTCGCGCCATCGAGAATGAGTATCCGCTGTTGCAGCAAGGATTTGAGTGTATTGAATGCAGGATGAGTTTTCATCCGTCGATTATATCCAGAATCTTGGGCCACGTTGCTCACTTATCGGAGAAATTAACCAATTTCCAAATAAAGCTGACGCAGTTCGATTTTGCTGTCGTGCATCACTCCTTCAACGTGCGCTATTTCCGCTGGAGTTTGGAAGCATCAGTATAGAGTGGCGCAATCATTCAGCTACAGCGTTTAGACATAGAATTTAAACCTAGCAGACGGGTGTTGTTGACTCATGGAGGAGTAAAGCTATGAAAATTGTTCGTTTTTTTGGTCTGGATTCAGAATCCGCCTTACAACAAGCCAGGGATTATCTGGGCGAAGAAGCTGTTATTTTTAGCCATCGTGAAATCAATGAAGGTGTAGAAGTCCTTGCAACTAGAGCAACGGAATCTCAAAGCCAAGCCACACCTCGCAAGCACAGCAACCCAGCGCCAACTGAATCACCACAGCCTGCATTGCGGCTATATACACACTTGATGTCACTAGGACTAGGCGAAGAGTTGTCTAACGAACTCGCCTACCAATCGAAATCGATTAATTTTTCTACACCACAAACCGCGATTCGCGATGCCAATGCCGAACTGGCAACCAGGTTACCTACCTTGCAGCAACCCATCGTCGCTGCGGGCAAAACAATCGCCATTCTAGGTACTGATCTAGCAGGAAAAACCTCAACCTTGATCAAGCTCGCGCGCCAGACAATCGAAAACCAGAGCATCTCAGCGCTGAACTACATGACGCCGGAAAAACTCAGCAACGCTGAGTCAATGAACTTAATGCAACAGCTTGCCCATCCAAACGCCAGTATCAGCACAGAAATAGAAGCTTTTGATCTGGCACGTAAGCGTTTTGATGCGAAAGCACCCACGCTGACACTGATTGATAACGCATCACTCAGTCAACAAGATTTACGCCATCCTGAGAGATTACTGACGGCCTCCATGCGCAGTGGCATTGACAATTATTTACTCCTCCCCGCCAACGTTTCCGATTCCGCACTGGAAAAACTGGTCAGCTCAATAACCGCGAGCATGAAGATTAAAGGATGCATTATTTCGATGGTGGATAAAGCCAACTCACTGGGACCGGTATTAGCGATCGCCATAAAGCACCAACTGCCCATTGCACTTTGGTCTGATGGTGAAAATTTGGATTCTCATCTTTACCAAGCTCATCCCAGACATTTGGTAGAAAAAGCGATCGCAGTACAGCGCGCAGGTGCGCCGCAAGTATTAGCACAATATTCAGAACCACAATTATCAATGTAGTTAACAGACTCTATTAAGTGCGTCTGTTTTTAGAGACGCCAAAAACCGTTACTTTAAAAAAAATTCATAAATAACAACTAAAAAAACATGAATATTCAGCCTATAAATCAAGATTTCTCAGAAAACGATAAATTAGTTCTCGAAAACGCCGATCTGGTCAAACAGATTGTTTTCAAAATGAAAAGGAACTTGCCGCCCAGCGTACAGGCCGACGACATGCTCCAGGCAGGTACAATCGGTTTAATGAATGCAGCAAAGCGATTTGACAGTAGTCGCGGTGCTAACTTCAGCACCTACGCAGGTATTAGAATTCGTGGCGCTATCATGGATGAGGTGCGTACTAGCGATTGGACTCCACGTTCTGTGAGCCGAAATATTCGTGAAATCGCCGCAGCCAAGCGACGAATAGAAGCAAAATCCGGTAAGCGCGCAACCGAGCGAGCAATTGCACACGAGCTAGGAATCACGCTACCAGAATTTCATCGTATCTCTCGACTGGCATCGGAGTCGCGCCTGATCAGCACCGAAGATCACGTCGACGATAATGGCGCTTCAATCATAGATTCGCCCTCACCAGATCAGGGACCGCAAGAAAACTTTTTGCGGGATATTCGACTTAAACGCGTTTCCGCAGCCATTAAGAATTTACCTGAAAAGGAGCGCTTGGTCCTATCGCTTTACTACGATGACGATTTAAATTTAAAAGAGATCGCTAAAATAATGGAAGTTAGCGAATCAAGGGTCAGCCAGATGCACATTAAAGCCATCAAACGTCTGAAAAAAGAACGCTCGGTTCGAGACTGTTAGCACTATTTACAACCTTCAAATAAAGGAAACGGAATTCCTTCTGGAGAAATATTATGAGTCGTTATCGTATATCAATACCCTGCAAAAAATGCGGATCACCACAAGAAAACCCCGATCGAAATTAGTCGCACAATGTGGCAAAAAATTGTTTCCCCCAATAGCGGGAGATTCAAATGCAGCACCTGCGGCAAACAAGCGTTTGT
>CAZUAW010000252.1:0-3842 GCA_964618535.1 uncultured Thiotrichales bacterium | reverse complement strand
AGAGCCTTTTTATTCTTCTTGATCTCTATTCTTGGGTTACAAGCCCTAAGTTGCCATTCCTCATTGTCGCCACCTTGTCTGCGAATTTCTGAGCTTCCTGTAGATTATGGGTCACCAGTATCCCGGTCATGTCTTCCGTTTTCAGAATGGTGCGAACTTCGCTGGCGAGGGATTCCCTCAGATCAGTGTCGAGGCTGGAGAAAGGTTCGTCCATGAGTAATAGACGTGGCTTTGGAGCGAGTGCGCGAGCGAGCGCGATTCTTTGTTGTTGTCCGCCGGAAAGTTTGTGGGGATAGCGTTTGGCGAGATCTGATAGCTGCATCAATTCCAGTAGTTCGCTGACCCGTTGTTGCTGTTTTTTGCGCGGCAGTTTTTGCAGCCCAAAGCGAATATTGTCGGTGACATTTAAATGCGGGAAGAGGGCGAAATCCTGGAACATCATGCCGATATTGCGTTGTTCCGGTAAGAGGCTGTGGTGACGATTACTCTGCTCTTGTCCATCGAGTAGGATTGAGCCGGATCGAATCGGTTCGAATCCTGCGATGGCGCGTAGCAAGGTCGTCTTACCGCAACCGCTTGGCCCGAGTAAACCTGCCAAGTCTCCTTGATCCAGCGAAAAGGTGATGTCCTTAGCCACTATTTCTTGGCCATATCCAACACTGACAGAATCAACGACAAGAAAAGGCGTGTTATTCATGATTTCGATTGATGCTGATGCGGCTGATGAAGATCACTGGCAAAATACCAATAGCGACAATCAACAAAGCGGGTAAGCCTGCGTCCGCAAGCCGCTCATCAGAGGCCATTTCGTAGGCTCGAACAGCCAGTGTGTTGAAATCAAAAGGGCGCAGGATTAGCGTTGCGGGTAGTTCCTTGAGCACGTCAACAAATACCAGTAATAAAGCAGCGAGCAAACTACCGCGTAGCAGTGGTAGGTGAACACGTCGAAGTACCCCGGTGGGGCTTTCGCCCAAGGAGCGTGCAGCATCATCCATTGAGGGTTTGATTCGAGCCAGTCCAGTTTCAACAGACTGAAGTGAGACTGCCAGGAATCGGACGGCATAGGCGAATAGCAGCGCCAGGATTGAGCCACTCAGTAACAGGCCTGTTGAAAAACCAAAATAGTTGCGCATCATTCCATCCACCTGATTATCCAACCAGGCAAATGGCAATATCACTCCGACCGCAATAACGGCACCGGGGATGGCGTAGCCGAGTGATGCGATCTGGGCCGATGTACGTACGGCGATGTTTGGATGCAGGCGCCGAGCATAGCCCACTACAACAGCCAGGATCACCGTGATGAGCGCCGCTGTTCCTGCCAGTGACAGGCTGCGCAGGGCAAGTGTCAGGAACTCGGCATTCAGTGATTCTTCAGCAGTTTCGAGTGACCACTGTATAAGTTGCAAGGCGGGTAACAGAAAGCCAAGCAGGATTGGCAAAAGACAAGCGAAAAAAGCCAGCCACCCCCAGTTGCCTTGTAACCGTTCTGGCGTATGGGTCATGCTTCTTCTGCCAGATTGAAAATGGCGCGCTTCGCGTCGTGACCAGCGTTCCAGCAGAATGAGTGTCAACACGATCATCAATAACAATGTGGAAAGCTGCATGGCAGCGGCACTTTCGCCCATGCCGAACCAGACACGAAAAATGCCCGTTGTGAACGTACTGACACCAAAATATTGTACGGTTCCATAATCCGCGACGGTCTCCATTAATGCCAGTGACAAGCCGGTCACTATGGCCGGGCGAGCCAGCGGTAGCGCAACTCGGGTAAATCGTCGCCACGAACCGGCACCCAGTGAACGGGCAGCTTCATACGCCGCTGGAGGAAGCTCGGCAAAAGCGATTCTGGCGAGCATGTATACGTATGGGTATAAAACCAGCGATAACATGCAGATGGCACCTCCAAGCGAGCGTATTTCTGGAAACCAGTAATCGCCATTTTGCCACTGGAATGACTCGCGCAGCCCAGTCTGCAAAGGCCCTGCATAGTCCAATACACCCGTCCAGGTGTAAGCAATAATGTATGCAGGCATTGCCAGTGGTAACAATAAAGCCCAGGCGAATAGTGCTCGGCCAGGAAAGTGGTAGCGTGCAACCAGCCATGCGGTTGTCACGCCAATTGATAAGACGCCCAGTGAAACACCTGCGACCAATCTCAGAGTGTTGCTGAGGTAATCCCATAAAACGGTTTCCAGCAGATGTGTCCAAACATCACTAAACGGCGTGAACAGGCTGGCGACAATTATGAGGACAGGGAGAGAAACAAGTAATGCGATAAAAACAGCAAGGTACTGCATTTTATGTGTGAAAAGCGTCGGGAGAAGAGGGGGATTTATCTGGAGTCGCAGAAACAACGTTCCCGCTGACTGGGGTATTTTTTAGGCCGCTAACCCTCATCCATTACTTGAGCAGCATTTTGCGACTGTTTCATTGAGCAGTTTTCGAGCGCAATCACCACAACGTCCACAGCAGGTTGCAACTCTTAGCTCTGCACCTAACTCTTCCATTGAATCAATACCTTGAAGCACGGCATTGCGGATATCCTTGTCCGAAACTCTGTTGCAAACACACACGACCATAACTGCTCATCCCAGTAAATTGTTAGAATGATAATAAAACGAATGCGAACGATTTGCAATACTTGGTTAACAATGAGTTCTATTTAAAAAACCCTTGTAATTCATACACTTAGGTTGACCTTGGCTGCTTTGATGTCTATCCTCTGCCCCATCAACTAACGTGAGCCACTCCTCATATTCGGATAGCCAACGTTTCAACTACCATGAATGAGGAGAATCAAAGTGCAAGGCGATCCCGCTATTCTTGACGCATTAAACCTGTGTCTTAAAGACCAACTCACAGCAATCAATCAATTATTTCTACATGCCCGTATCTCAAAAAACTGGGGCTTGGATGAATTTAACGAACACGAATTCAAGCGATCTATTAAAGCCATGAAAATGGCTGATGCAATTATTGATCGGATTTTATTTTTAGAAGGACTGCCTAACCTGCAAGATCTTGGCAAACTGCTCATAGGTGAGGACATACCCGAAATCCTGGGTGGTGATTTACAAATGCAGCTGGATATCCGCAGCAACTTACTGTCTGGCATTAAAGACAGTGAAGACGCCAAAGACTACATCAGCCGTGATTGCTTGAAAAAGGTGCTCAAAGAGGCTGAATCACATATCGATTGGGTCGAGGCTCAGCAATGGCTGATTGAACAGGCTGGCATTGAAAACTATCTGCAAACGCAGATGTAACCGGAGACAGATCATGCAAGGTAATCAAAAAGTAACAGACCAACTACAATCGCTGCTCAATGGCGAACTCGCTGCCAGAGATCAATACTTCGCACATTCACGTATGTACGATGATTGGGGGCTCAATAAATTATACGAGCGCATCAATCACGAAATGGAAGAAGAAACTGAGCATGCGGATATGTTGATCAAACGGATGCATTTTCTTGAGGTTCAACCCGATTTCACAAAGCAGGACACAGTCAACGTCGGTAAAGATGTGGCTGAAATGCTGAAGAATGATCTTGAGGTGGAATATGCCGTTGTTGCTGCACTAAAAGAAGCTATCCGCGTTTGTGAAGCCGAACAGGATTACGACAGCCGTCATATGCTACTTAAATTACTTGATGATACAGAAATGGATCATGCGTGGTGGCTGGAAAAACAGCTCGGTTTGATAGATAAAATTGGGCTGCCCAATTATCTACAGTCTCAAATGTAAGTATTCTTTTTGCTCCTCCCCTTTTGGGGAGGTTGCAGTGGCAAAAAGCTCAGGCAGTGTGGCTTTATCGTGATTGTTGTTTGTGTATTGTG
>CAZUAW010000251.1:0-3843 GCA_964618535.1 uncultured Thiotrichales bacterium | reverse complement strand
CTGCGAGTCACTCTCAAGCTCGTAATATACGACAAAGAAGCGCCCGGAACTAAGAAGGTCGTCAAAGAAATAAGAGAACAAGAAGTTTATATGGGTGAAATGCCCCTAATGACCGATACTGGGACGTTCGTCATAAATGGTACTGAGCGTGTCATCGTTTCTCAGTTGCATCGTTCGCCGGGTGTGTTCTTTGATCACGATAAAGGTAAATCTCACTCATCAGGTAAGTTGCTGTTTAATGCGCGCGTTATTCCTTATCGTGGTTCTTGGTTAGATCTTGAGTTTGATCCCAAGGACTGTGTCTTTGTGCGCATCGACAGACGTCGTAAATTGCCGGCAACTATCTTGTTGCACGCACTGGGTTATGACGACGAGCAGATTCTGGAAATGTTTTTTGATTTTCGTGAAGTCACTGTAAAAGAAGATGATCTTTATGAAATCGAGATCGACCCTCAGGCGCTGAAGGGTGATCAGGCGGCCTATGATGTCAAAATTAAAGGCAAGACAATTGTAGAGCTGGGTAAGCGTATTACCATCAAGCATGTTAAAGATCTTGAAAAAGCCGACGTTACTGCGCTAGAAGTTAATGAAGAATATATTTCAACGCTTGTGTTGGCGCACAATGTTGTTGATGAGGAGACTGGCGAGCTGATTGCCAAGGCGAACGATGAGCTGTTGCCAGAGCGTTTGCAGGAGCTGCGCGAAAAAGATGTGAAGTCTTTTCGTGTGTTGGATGTGAATGAGGTTGATCGCGGAGCTTACATTTCTAAGACGCTGATGATCGATTCGACTTCTACCCAATTGGAAGCGCAGGTCGAAATTTATCGCATGATGCGTCCTGGTGAGCCGCCTACTAAAGATTCTGCCGAGAACTTGTTTGGCAATTTATTCTTTAATCCTGACCGTTATGATCTGTCACAGGTTGGACGGATGAAATTTAATCTCCGCGTTGGTCGTGACAAGACGATTGATGAGGGTACACTGGATCAGGAAGATATTATTTCCGTGGTTAAGACGCTCATGGAAATCCGTAACGGTAACGGTGATGTGGATGATATCGATCACCTCGGTAACCGACGCATTCGTAGTGTTGGTGAGATGGCCGAAAACCAGTTTCGCGTTGGTCTGGTTCGTGTAGAACGCGCAGTGAAGGAAAGATTGTCTGTCGCTGAAAGCGAAGGTTTAGTACCGCAGGATTTGATTAACTCCAAGCCAGTTGGCGCGGCAGTGAAGGAATTCTTTGGTTCCAGCCAACTATCTCAGTTTATGGATCAAAACAATCCTTTGTCTGAGGTCACGCATAAGCGTCGGATATCTGCATTGGGTCCGGGTGGCTTAACGCGAGAGCGAGCAGGTTTTGAAGTTCGGGACGTGCATCCAACGCATTACGGTCGAGTTTGCCCAATTGAAACACCTGAGGGGCCAAATATCGGCCTGATCAATTCGTTGGCGACTTTTGCCCGAACTAATGATTACGGGTTTCTTGAAACGCCTTATCAGAAGGTAGAAGACGGCAAGATCACTGGTGAAATTGAATACTTGTCAGCGATTGAAGAGAGTTCCAGACATATCGCTCAGGCAACGATCAATAGTGATGATAAGGGCGTAATCACTGATGACCTGGTCTCAGTCAGGTATCGCAACGAATTTACAATGGCGACCGCAGACAAGGTTGAGTATGTTGACGTTTCACCACGTCAAATCGTCTCAGTCGCTGCATCGTTAGTGCCTTTTCTGGAGCATGATGACGCGAACCGCGCATTGATGGGTTCCAACATGCAGCGTCAAGCTGTGCCGTGTTTGCGTGCTGACGCGCCGATTGTCGGCACCGGAATGGAAAGAGCGGTTGCAGAAGATTCTGGCTCTGCGGTTGTATCAAAACGTGGTGGTACGGTTGATTCTGTTGATTCTTCGCGGATTATCGTTCGCGTCAATGATGATGAGGCGGAATCAGGCGAGCGTGGCGTTGATATCTACTCGCTAAGAAAATATTCAAGGTCTAACCAAAATACCTGTATCAACCAGCGTCCACTGGTTAAGAAGGGTGATGCAATCGCTCGCGGTGATGTTCTGGCTGATGGTTCCTCTACCGATTTAGGTGAGTTGGCGCTGGGGCAAAATATGCAAGTCGCGTTCATGCCCTGGAATGGTTATAACTTTGAAGATTCGGTCATTATCTCCGAGCGTGTGGTGCAGGAAGATCGTTTCACCACTATCCACATTGAAGAGATGACCTGTGTTGCTCGCGATACTAAGCTGGGTTCTGAGGAGGTTACTGCAGACATCCCTAATGTCAGTGAAAATCTACTCGCCAAACTGGATGAAGCGGGTGTGGTTTACATCGGAGCTGAAGTAAAGCCCGGCGATATTCTGGTTGGTAAGGTGACACCTAAAGGCGAAACCCAACTGACGCCGGAAGAGAAGTTACTGAGAGCTATTTTTGGTGAAAAGGCTTCGGACGTAAAAGATACTTCGCTGCGTGTTCCGTCTGGCATGGTCGGTACCGTCCTAGATGTTCGTGTATATACACGCGATGGCGTCAAAAAGGATAATCGAGCCCTGCAAATTGAACAAACTGAGCTTGAGCGAATTCGTAACGACTTGCGCGATGAGCTGAGAATCTACTCTGGTGACGTTTATGTGCGGGTAAGTAACTTGATTGTTGATCAGGTTGCGGAAGGTGGTCCCGACGGTCTCAAGTCAGGTAGTAAGGTCACTGCTGAATATTTAGAAAATCTTCAGCATAGTGATTGGTTTGATGTCCGTATGAGAGATGAGGGCATTAACGTCCAGTTGGAGAAGTTTGCTGAGTTGATCAAATCTCAAGAAGAGAACTTTGAATCTCGCCTTGATTTAGCGCGTAAAAAATTGGAATCTGGAGATGATCTTGCGCCAGGTGTGCTGAAGATGATTAAGGTGCACTTGGCTGTGAAGCGCCGCATGCAGCCAGGTGATAAAATCGCTGGCCGACACGGAAATAAGGGTGTTATCTCAATGATTGCACCTGTCGAAGATATGCCTCATCAAGAAGATGGTACGCCGGTCGATGTGGTTCTGAATCCATTGGGTGTACCTTCGCGTATGAACGTTGGGCAGGTGCTCGAAACCCATTTGGGTTGGGCGGCAAAAGGTCTTGGCTTGAAAATCGGCAAAATGCTGGATGCACACACCAAGGTAGAGGAGCTGAGGAAATTTGTTACCGAAATCTATGGTTGTAATGGTGCTAAGCAGGAAATTGATAGCCTCAGTAATGATGAGCTAATCGAGATGTCAGGTAACCTTCGAAAGGGTGTGCCAATGGCGACGCCTGCATTTGATGGTGCTGACGAAGAAGAGGTCAGACAAATGCTGCGTCTCGCTGATTTACCTGAATCAGGGCAAACCACGCTTTATGATGGTCGCACCGGTGATCAATTTGAGCGTGAAATAACCGTTGGCTATATGCATATCCTCAAGCTGAATCACTTAGTTGATGACAAGATGCACGCTAGATCCACCGGCCCTTACAGCCTCGTTACGCAGCAGCCGTTGGGTGGTAAAGCCCAGTTTGGTGGTCAGCGATTCGGCGAGATGGAAGTCTGGGCGCTGGAAGCTTATGGCGCGGCTTACACCTTGCAGGAAATGCTTACCGTTAAGTCGGACGACGTTCAAGGCAGAAACAAGATGTATAAGAACATTGTCGATGGTGATCATCGCATGGAAGCCAGTATTCCTGAGTCCTTCCACGTACTTATGAAAGAAATTCGTGCGCTCGGTTTAAATATCGAACTCGTGCGAGATTAATCCGGAGCTTTTAACAGGTAGCTAATATGAAAGATTTACTCAACCTATTTAAGCAGAAGA